>JBELAG010000323.1:0-6615 GCA_049509055.1 Solirubrobacteraceae bacterium | reverse complement strand
AGCCTGCAGCGCCGCACGTGCGTCCTCGAGCGCGGTGATCTCGATCCCCAGCGCATCCAGGCGCGCATCGATCAAGGCCACGAGCGTCGGGATGTCAGACATGCTTCTCAGCGTACGAGACCGGTGGCCATCCCGGTCCTCGTCCACGTCAGCATCGGCGGATGCGGACGTCCGCGTTGGCGCGCACGGCTTGGCGGCTCTCGCCAATAGGCGATAGGAGCAGCCGCGACCGGCCGGCCAACATGCCAGTCGGCGCGACGCGGGAGGTCGGTCGGCCGTGAATCCAGTTGTCGGCCGACGGCTGGCCGAACGCGCTTTTCGCCGAATCCGGGGCTCTCACGCCGGCGTGCAGAAATACACGTTTGCGTATGCAAACGGCGCAGCACGGCGATACTGGTCGGTCTCTGGCGGCGGGGCTCGTGGTGAGCAAGCGCGGTGGCTGTTGCTTGACGCCGACACCGGTCGCTTCTGCGCCGTCGCTGCTCCGGACGTCGAGCGTCAGTCATTGGTGGGCTGAAGGTCGCGGCCTGCAGGTGCCGTGCAGCAGTGAAGCGAGATCTCAGTCGGGTGCCGGGTCCGGTCGCCGGGCACGATCGTGGTCTCGGCGTGGTAACCGTGGTTTGATAGCGCCAGGATGCTCGCCGAACGCGCCAGGCTGGTTGACGTCCTTGCTGCTCTGTCGCTGACCACCGACCTCGCCACGGGGTTCCCGTTTGAGCGAGGGTTGCGGGCGTGTCTGGTCGCCGACGGGCTCGCGCGGGCGCTGGAACTGGACGCGGCGGATCACCGCGCCGCGTTCCTGGCGTCGCTGGTGCGGGCGATCGGTTGTGGGCATGCGAGCGAGAACGCCGCGTTGTTCGGCGACGACATCGCATTTGAGCGTTTCCTGGTGACGTTTGACCCCGGTGACGGGGCGGTCGCGGGCGCGCAGTTGGCGGCGTTTGAGACGGTCGTGGGCGCGGCGGCGATGCAGAAGTTCCTCGCGGTCGCGCCGAGCGTCGGCCCGGTCGCGGTCCGCGCGTCGTGCGAGGTGGCCGTCGCGCTGGGAACTCAGCTCGGTCTCCCCGCCGCGGTGGTGGAGTCCTTCGGCGATGTGTTTGAGCGCTGGGACGGGCGTGGGCTCCCGAACGGGCGTGCCGGGGAGGCGCTGCACCCGATCGCGCGGATTGTCGGGGTGGCCGAGCAGACGGCGATCGCGCACGCGCTCGGCGGTGGCCGGGCGGCGCGCGCCGAAATCGCCCGGCGCGCCGGCGGTCACCTGGACCCGTCGCTGTGCGAGGCGTTTCTCGCCGGCGCCGACGAGGTGCTCGCGCCGATCGAGCAGGCTGACGATCTCGTTGACGCGGTCCGCGCCGCGGAGCCGGCTCCCGTGCTGTGGTTATCGGCCGTCGATCTCGAGCGGCCGTGTACGGCGCTGGCGACGTTGGCAGATCTCAAGGGCTTTCACCTCATCGGCCACTCGCCACACGTCACCGAGCTCACAGTCGCGGCGGCACGTCTGGCCGGGCTTGATCAGCTGCAGGACCTGAGGGTGGCGGCGCTGCTGCACGATGTTGGCCGCGCCGGGGTTGTGAGCTCGATCTGGGATCGCCCCGGCCCGCTCGGCGCCGCCGACCGCGAGCGGGTGCGGTTGCATCCGCATTGGACGGAGCGCGTGCTGTCCTGCACGCCGGTGCTCGCGCCGCTCGCGTCGCTGGCCTCGGCGCACCATGAGCGTCTGGATGGGAGCGGCTATCACCGTGGCGCCCGGGCGGCTGACCTTCCCCGTGGCGCGCGGCTGCTCGCGGTCGCCGACGTGCTCGCCGCGGTGACCGAGGACCGCCCTCACCGACCGGCGCACACCCGCGACCGCGCCGCGCGAATGGTCCAGGACGAGGCGATCGCCGGCCGACTGGACCCTGAGATGGCCGCGGCGGTGATCGAGGCGGCCGGCGCGCGGCGACCGCGGACCGCGTGGCCCAACGACCTGACCGACCGCGAGGTCGACGTCCTGCGCCTGACCGCGCGCGGGCTGTCAAATAAGGCGATCGCCTCCTCGCTGGTCGTGTCCCCTCGGACGGTGCAGAACCATCTCGCCGCGGTCTATGACAAGACCGGTCGTCGGACCCGGGCGGGTGCGGCGGTGTTCGCGGTCGAGCACGGGCTGATCGGAAGATGAGCCAAATGGCGCATTCCGATGCCGCGCTGGCGGGCTGAGTATGTGGGCCATGACCGCAACCACCGCTTCCCACACCACTGCCGTCGCCGCGATGTATGAGGCGTTCGGCCGCGGCGATCTCGCCGGCATCCTCTCCCACCTCTCGCAGGGCGTCACCTGGGACGTGACCGAAGAGCCGTGGACCCCGCACGCCGCCGGCGTCCCGTGGCTGATGCCCCGCCGCGGCCATGACCAGGTCGCCGAGTTCTTCGCGATCGTCGGCGCCTGGACCTACGAGCGCTTCGAGCTCCTCGACACGCTGGTCTCCGACACTCAGGTCGCCGCCGAAATCCGCCTCACCGCCGAGCTCCCCAGCGGCAATCGCATCGACGAGGTCGTGATCCACCTGTGGACCTTCGGCCCTGACGGCAAGGTGATCGCGCTGCGCCGCATGCTCGACACCGCCGCCAACATCGCCGCCGCCGCGTAGAGGCTCTGCGAGATCCGATGCGCCAGAACGACCGAACCGACCCATTCACAGGACACGGCCGCGCGAGCGTAACGGACCCCAGCGGACGACCCAATGAGGCGGTCGCCGCTGATCGGGTCCTGCACGACGAACACCTCACCGACCTCACGAGCCACCCGGGTTGCGCGGATTTGCGAGCACGTCGCCGCCGTCTGGCACCGATGGACATCGACCGGATCGAGTCCCGCCCTCGCCCGAACACAGCTAACGGCAGGCGCCGAGGGAGACCACCCGGGTGGCAAGCGAGCGCGAGCGGCGCTGGCGCGAAGCAGTCATGGCGACCCGTCGCTGCGAGCCGCCGAAGCGCCGGATACAGGGCGGACGCGACCAGGTGCAGAGCCTCGGCGCTGCATACCCAGATCGGGTCGGCGTCGACCTCACGGCAGCTCCGTATCGACTTTCGGCGTCGGCGCGCGCACGATCCAGCGTTCGCCCCAACCCAATCGTTTGAGGGCGGCGAGGCGGGCCTGAGCACAAGCAGCAGCCCGTCAGCGCTGCCGATGAGCCGCGGCTGGGTAGAGGGACGGAGCCGTCGGATGCCGGTGGCGCCGACGCACGGGTCCATGGGAGCACTCGTCGCCAGGGCACGCTTCGTCGATCGGAGCATGCGTCTTCTGGGAGCGGTCTCGTGGTCGCACTCCGCCAGCAGCAGCTATCTGAGGTCTGAGCGGCTGGTGGCCGAAACCGCGGCGAGGGGGCCCGCCGGCGTTTGTGGCCGGAGTAGCAGCGAAGGCGCCGGCCTGCACCGCTGCGGCGGCTGGCGGTGGCATCGCCATCCCCCGTTCTGGTTGGATAGCGGGGTGAGCAGGATCCATGCTGCGGTGGACGTCGACGCGCCGATCGATTTGGTGTTTGACAAGTACGCGCAATACGAGCGGCATGCGGAGTGGCAGACCGGCCTGCTGCGGGCCGAGTTGACGAGCGGGCCAAGCGTTGCGCCAGGGACGCGCGGGTTCGAGGTTCGGCGGTTGTTCGGGCGTGAAATGTCGTTTCCTTACGTGATCACCGAGCACGTTGCCCCGCACCGGTCGGCTTTCCAGACGCTTCAGGGACCGCTCCGCCCCGCGGGTATCGCCAGCTTCTCGGCGGTGGCCGGTGGCACGCGGATCGAATTTGAAATGGACCTCGGCGCGCGGGGCGCTCTGCGACTTCTATCGAGGCTGCTCACGCCGCTGTTCGCCCGGCAGACCCAAGCAGATCTCGAGGGGTTCAAGGCATGGGTCGAAACCGAGCTGCGGACAGACCGCAGCTGAGCGTCCGTTATCCCCGTCCCGCCTCCGGACGCAGCCAGTTGCTGGGTCACGCCCGTTCGCACGCCGCTGCTCGCTACTTCACTGACCGTCAGGCAGCGTGGCCTGCTTCAGGGCCCGGAGCGGTGAGGGCAGCCACCAGGCCGAGCGACGAAGCGGCAATGTCGCCAGCCGCCCGGGAGACGGCCGCTTTCCCGTCGTGCTTGGCGCCGAGCAAGGTCGCGGCGAGCGATCCGGTGCGCGTGCAGTCCGCCCGAGCCAAGAGCGGCGCGTCGCGACGCCACGAGGCGATCGCCGTCTGGGAGCGTCTGCGTGACCGGAGCGTCGGCGCCGTGAGCATCCCGACCGTGCTCGCCGACCTCGGTCGCCCGGTCGTCGGGTTTGTCGAACCCGAACGCGAGTTCGCGGCGGCGCGCGCCGACCGACAGGCCATCCAGTCAGCAGCGGGCAGCGGAAGCGAAATGCCGTCGTTTCATGACAGCATCGCCTCCGCCGCCCCGCTGAAGAGGTATGGAAGCTGCTCTTGACCCGTCCCGGTTCCCGGACTGGTGGGCCGGGATCGCCGCCGTCGAGGTCAGCTGCGACGGGGAGTACACGATGTACCCCGACTTCCCGATTGCCCAGCTGCTTGACACCCAACGCGACCAGCAGCGCGTGACCGTCTCCTGCCTGGTCTCTGACTCCGCTTCCAATGGCGACTGACACCGGCAGGTAACCAGACGCTGATCGCCCTCGACGTCGAGATCCCCGACCGCGAAGCCACCGCCTCGACACCCAGCGCGAGATCATCACCGACTCGATACGCCGACTGGCCAAGCTCGCCGCCGCCCCGTAATCGACCGCGGATCGCACACCCCCTGCGCTCGTCGCACGCGAGCACCGACCGCGACCCCTTGCTGGACCTGCGTGCACGCAAACATGTCGCGACGCTGACAGAGCGCGCGTCAGCGCATCCCGACGGGCGTCGCGGCCCCTTCCCGTGGTGCGTGCGCGGTGGTAGGGTCGCGGCGGTCATCCAACCGGATCGGAGGCGTGAATGCTCTTTCACGTGGTGTGGGATTTCGTCGACACCAGCGAGGCGGGTGAACGCCGTTCTTTGGCGGTGTTCGCGAAGTGGCAGCCGCCGGCCGGCGCCGAGTTCAAGGGGTTCTACGGGTGCGCTGATGGGACGGGTGGCGTCGCGATCATCGAGGCCGACAGTGCCGCCACACTGGCGCGCACGACGGCGCCGTGGACGCCGTGGCTGAGCTTCACGGTTACCCCGATCGTGCCGATCGAGGAGTCCACCGCGATCGCGGGGGAGGCCGTCGCCTTTCGCGACTCGGTCGAGTAGCGCTCGGGCGGCCGGCGCAGGTAGCCGCTGCTGACTGTGAAGCGCCGGCCGCGGGTTGCGCGCTCAGAGCGCGATCGCCCGGTGGAGGCTGTCGAGCGTCCACCGGGGCGGTCCGCCGCGGCGGCGCGTCTGGCATCCGTCAGCCGGGACGGCGCTCGTGAAACGCGGTTGAGTCGAGCCGCTGGACTTGCGCCGGCGGCGGATTGATCCTCGCCGCGGGAAGGGCGGGTCCGAGTGGGTCGCTGATGAACTGTTCCTGCGCCTCCCGTGTCTCCCACCCTCGAAGACGACCCGGCCGTCTGCCGTGGCGCCTGTGGCGTGAAACAACAGACCGGCTGGCCAGTCGCCTTGCCCGTCGGGGAGGGCGGCGATCGTCGCGGCGAAGGAGATCGGGGTGGGGTGGTGCCCCCGTCGAGGGTCGGGACCGTGAGGATCAGCGCGCGGCCCTGCCTCACGCCGGTGGAGGACTGCCTGGGCGGCGTGCACTGTTCGGCAACGACCCGCCATCTCGCCCGACGTAGATGGCCGGTTTGGTTGACGACGCCTTGCCGACGGCCAGCTCGGTGACCGGCCGGTACAGCTCGTGTGTGAGAAGCGCGAGATTGTCAGCCCGTAGCGGATCGCGAGCTCGCGGCCGCCTGGGCGGCGGCGACCCGGGTCGGGGGAAACGCCGCGCGCCACACGACCGCGGCGTCTCGTTCAGTCCGTCCATCCGCACCGCCGAACCGTCTTCGCCGCCGCCCGACCATCCCGGAGAAGCATCCAGCCCGGGCCGCGATCTCGGTGTCGGCCAGCGCAAGCGCGGCAGAACACGATCCGCGCTCGGACCACATCCTGACGGGGGCAGCTTCTCCGCCTCGCGGCTAGGCGGGGGCGGGCACGGCCCCGACCTGTTGGAGGAGCCCGAGCGCGTCCCAGACCGTCCATTCCTCGGCGATCTGCCCGTCGGCGATGCGCAGGATCGTGATCGCGTCCACCGCGACGGTCGCGCCGGTGGCGGGGACGCCCATCAGCTCGCCGATGTGGGTGCCGCGACCGATCCAGCGGACCACGACGCGATCACCCGCGGAGTGGATCTCCTGCACGTCCCAGTAGCCGTCCAGCGCGTCCTGATAGACCGCGATCCGGGCCTTGACTCCCTCGGGCCCCTCGGCCGGTGGGGCCTGCGGACCATGAGACACGTAGTCGGCGGCGATGATCTCATCCGCGACCGACGCCTGGCGGTCGTTGCACAGCTCTTCAAAGAAACGGCGGGCCAGCGCCTCGTTGTCGACTGACATCCCGGGGCCTCCTGTGGGTGGGTGGATATGCGATGCCGGGGATCATGGCCACCGCCCCGCCGCGGTCGCGTCGGCCATTTGGCCCA
>JBELAG010000322.1:0-6678 GCA_049509055.1 Solirubrobacteraceae bacterium | reverse complement strand
GTTTGGGATCGTGACTATGCCGGGAGCGTCCGACGAGCAACCGGCCAGGTCTGCTGCGTCGCAGTTGCGCAGGTTGAACGCCGAGATTGTGTTGTCGTAGTTGGCGGTGTACAGGGTGTCGTTGGCCGGATCGACTTGCCCGTCGTTGGGCCCGGCCGGATCGCCGGCCAGGTAGCCGATCGAGCCGCAGCCAGACTGACTGGTCGCGTTACAGGTGTCAGCGTTGAACACAGACCAGCCGGCGAGGGTCGTGACGTACGCCGTGTCACTCGCCTGGTCGACGGTGATCTGATCCGGCGGATTGCCGACGTCGACGGTCGGCGGCGCAGTCGTCGGGCAGGCGGCAAGATCGGCGGCGTTGCAGGTGGCCGTGTCGATCATCGAGACGGTCGTGCTGTTGTTGTTGCCGAGCGGTGGCGCGTCGAAGTTCGCGACGTAGACGGTGCGGTTCGCCGGGTCGGCAACGAGATCCACCGGTCCGAGGCCGACCGGGACGGTTGCGGGGGTTTGGTTGCACCCGGCGCTGTCGAGCGCGTTGCAGGTCGCGCCGTTGAACACGGAGACCGTATTCGCGCCGACGTTCGCGACGTAGACCGTGTCGGTCGCCTGATCGATCGCGATTCCACCAGGCCAGTCGGCCGGCGTCCCGGAGCCGACCGTGATCGTCGGCCAAGAGCCGTCGCAACGCGAGAGATCCCGCGCGTTGCAGCGGCGCGTATCGATCACAGAGACCGTGTCCCCGCCGGCGCTCGGGCCGTTGTCGTTGAATCCGTCCGACACGTAGACGGTGTGCGTCTGGGGATCGACCGCGAGCAGCGAGGGGCCGGCCCCGACCGGGGTAGATCCGGCGAGCGCCGAACCGAATCCAAGCGGCTCGCCGAACGCCGTCGCGATCGCGTCAACCGGGGTCGGCGGCACCGTTTGGTCGGTCGCAGTCCCCTCTGCGCGAGCGCGTGGGCTGGCGGGCCAGGCCGGGCTGACCTCGCGCGCGGGCACGACGGGGTGGCGACGCGCGGGGTGGGCCGACGCGTCGCCCACGGCCGGCGTGGCGAGGGTCGCGACCAGCGTTAGCACCACGGGTAGGACTCGGTTGGACACGACGGACCCCCTCGCGATCGATGAAGGCCGCGATCATGGCTCCTGGGCCTCGCAAAAGGCTCGCATTCCGGTTTGTGCGGTGGTTTTATGCCGCTCGTATGCGGTTTTCGGTGCTGGGCAAGCTTGAAGTCTCCGTGAACGGGGAGCCGCTGTCGCTCGGGGGACCCAAGCAGCGGACTTTGCTCGCGACGTTGCTGCTGGCACGGAACTCGGTGGTCTCACGCGATCTGCTGATCGACGCTCTGTGGGGACCGCGACTGCCGCCAAGTGCCGCTGACTCGCTGGACACCTACCTGTACCGGTTGCGCAAGCTGCTCGGTCCCGACCGGCTGGTGCGAGACGCCGGCGGGTATCGGCTTCGGATCGAGCCCGGCGAGCTGGACGCCGATGAGTTCGAGCGCCTCGTGACGAGTGCGGCCAGCGCGGTCGCCGACGACCCGGCTCGCGCCGCCGGTCACTTCGCCGCGGCACTGGAGCTGTGGCGCGGGCCGCTATGCGCCGAGGTGCTCGACGGCGCGGACGTCGGCGCGCAGGCTCAGAGGCTCGAGGAGCTGCGGCTGGGCGCGCTCGAGTCACGGATTGAAGCGCAGCTGGCGCTTGGGGCGGGCACCGAGCTCGTCGCGGAGCTGGAGCAGCTCGTGAGCGAGCACCCCCTGCGCGAGCGCGTGATCGCAAGCCTGATGCTCGCTCTCTATCGCGCCGGGCGTCAGACGGCCGCGCTCGACGCCTTCCAGGCCACTCGTCGGTGCCTGGTTGATGAGCTTGGGCTCGAACCCGGTCCAGAGCTGCACGACCTCCAGCGACGGATCCTCGAGCACGACCCGTCGCTAGGAGCGCCACGGCGGCTTGTGCCGCTATCGGGACCGCGTGGCGCGCGATCGCTCGTACTGGCCGCACTTGGGGTGCTCGCGGCGCTCGTCGTGGGCGTGCTCGCGTTGACCGCCGGAGCGACAAGCCGGCCACCGAGCCTCGCCCGGGGTGTCAGCGGGATCCTGGGGGTCGACTCCGCATCGGACAGGCTCGTGGCCGCAACTGCGCTTGTAGGGCTACCGGCTGCGGTCACGGCGGCTGGCGGTTCGCTGTGGGTGGCAGATCCTGTGGCGGACCGGGTCTACCAGGTCGACCCCAACTCGGGCTCGGTGCTCAACAAGATCCCCGTCGGCGCTGAGCCCGGGAGCATCGTCAGCGGCGACAACGCCGTCTGGACGGCCAGCACGATCGGTTCGACAGTGACGCGGATCGACCCGAGCCCGAGCACCGATACCGCGGTCGCGACGATCCACCTTCCCGGCGCGAATCCTGACGCGATCGCATACGGAGCGGGCGGCTTGTGGGTCGCCGATTCGGCAGACCGCGAACTGTTCGAGATCGACCCGGCCACCGATGGACTGGAGCGGACGTGGCAGTTGGATCTGCAGCCGAGCGCGATCGCGACCGGGGACGGGGCGGTCTGGGTCGCCGGGTACGACGACGGAACGGTCGAGAAACTCGACCCCGCGACAGCAAAGGTGACCGGGCGAGTACATGTCGGTGACGGTCCGGTGGCGCTCGCGTTCGCGTCCGGTTCGCTGTGGGTCGCCAACAGTCTTGACTCGACCGTCTCGCGCGTGAACCCAAGCACCGTCGCGGTGAGAGCCGTGATTGCGGTCGGCAGCGGCCCGGCGGCGGTGGCGGCCGGCCCGGGGGCGGTCTGGGTCGCCAACCAGTACTCAGGGACCGTCTCGCGGATCGATCCTCGGCGCGACAAGATCGTCAGCAGTGCTGCCGTCGGTGGCGCCCCGACATCGCTCACCGTCAATGGCGGCAGGCTGTGGGTCGGGGTCCCGGCCGTCAGCGGCAGCCACCGTGGCGGGACGCTCGTGATCGCGACAACAGCAACCAACCTCCCGACGTCGAACATCGACGCGGTCGACCCGGCGATCTACGACATTGCCTTCAACCCGCAGTTCACCGGGTTGGCCTACGACGCGCTGGTCAACTTTCAGCAGAGCCCCGGCGCCGCCGGGCTACGTCTCGTTCCCGACCTGGCCGTGTCGATCCCGCCGCCGACCGACGGTGGCAGGACGTATGCCTTCCGGATCCGACCCGGGATCCGCTACTCCGACGGACAGCCGTTACGAGCCGGCGATTTTCGCCGTGGAATCGAGCGGCTTTTCCGCCTCGGATCCATCGGCATCCCCACATACGGCGACCTCGTCGGCGCGAGGGAGTGCGAGCGAGACCCCAGAACTTGCAACCTCGCAAACGGGATCGTCACCAACAACGTTGTCGGCACCGTCACGTTCCACTTCACGGCCCCCGACCCGGAGTTCCTCTTCCAACTCACCGAGGAAGGCTTCTCAGCGCCGATCCCGCCCGGCACACCTGACCACGAGACAGGCCAGCGAGCCGTGCCCGGCACCGGCCCCTACCAGATCGTCACAGTCACCCCGACCGAGATCCGGTTCGTCCGCAACCCCTACTTCCGCGAATGGTCCCACGCCGCCCAACCCGCCGGCAACCCCAACGCGATCGTATGGCGCACCATGCCAAGCACCCAAGCCGGTGTAAGCGCGATCGACCAGGGACGAGCCGACTGGCTCTCGGGCCAGGTCCCGCTCGCCCAATACCACCGGCTCGAGTTCCAGAACCCCGCTGAGCTTCACTCCAACCCAGTGTTCTCAGTCGAGTTCCTACCTCTCAACACCCACCTCCCTCCGTTCAACAACCTTCTCGCCAGACAGGCCCTCAACTACGCGATCAACCGAGCCACCATCGCCGAGCTCTACGGCGGACCGAGCTTCGCCACCCCGACCTGCCAGCCGATCGCCCCCGGCCTACCCGGCTACCGACCCTACTGCCCATACACGCTGCACCCCCACGCCGACGGCGCCTGGAGCGCCCCGAACATGGCACGCGCCCGACAGCTCGTCGCAGAATCGGGAACGACCGGGGATCGGGTCCAGGTCGTCGGCAGCCCGGACGAAGGGTTCATCCCACCCACCACCCCGGCATACGTCGCCGGCGTTCTGCGCGCCCTCGGCTACCGCGTCCGTCTGCGTCTGCTCCCGCTCGCCTCGATCACCCAACGGATGTGGAACAGCTTCCAAATAAGCGTTGACGGCGACTGGACGGCCAACTGGCCCGACCCGTCCGCCTACATCCCAGCGTTCTTCAGCTGCGATGGGGCCAACAGCAATGGCTACTACTGCGATCCCGCACTCGACCGCGAGATGCGACACGCCGAACTGCTCGAACCCACAGACCCGCCCGAATCGCGAGCCCTGTGGGAGACAATCGACCGGCAACTCACCGACAACGCGCTCTGGGTTCCGACCGTGACCTTCCGAGATATCGAGATCACCTCGAGCCGCCTGCACAACTACGAGTACAACCCCGTCTGGGGCTTCCTCGCCGACCAAGCCTGGCTCCAATAAGGCGCGAGCCCGCGAGTCGTCCAATCGCTCAGGCGATGCCCCAATGCTCACCCACGATCGCGAACTGTCGAACACTGCTCAGCCTCGAGCCTTCTCCTCCTCAATGGCGTACGGGTGATGTTGTCTCGTGACCGCGCTTCAACACTTGCGACGGCATGACCGGATTGGCGGCGGCCGGGTGACACCGGCGACGCTGAGGGACCGAACGAACCGTCGTGCTGGCGCGGGCCTTCGAGGTTCAGGCGCCGCCGTGCTGTCGTCGCCGTTTGCAGCCGGGATCCAGCAGCATCCGATCGATCCGTCGGGAAGCGGCGCGGCATCCCGAAGGAGTGCCTCGTATCTGCCATGGGCACGGCGAGCGCGACGCCGACTCCCGGCCCAACGGACGCAAGAGGGCGGGGCCCGGAAGCGCTTTGCCGTCTCGAGCTCTGAGACCCCGCGGTCGTACACAAGCGCGACGTCCCGCAAGTCGGCGGCTTCGGCGGTGATTGCATCGCCACTCAGTCGATCGCGCAGGAACGTCTCGGCGAGAGGATCGCGTTGGACGGTCAGCGCCGCGCAAACTCGGCCGTCAGCGGCGGCCGCTGCGTAGGCATGGGACTGCGCGGCCGTCGGCCGCGCGAGCTGCCCGAATCCGAAGAGCTTGGGCCCAGCCCAGCCAACAGAAGCATGGCAATCGGCGCTCGACACCTTATCCCCGGAACGCCGACTAACCAGGACAAAAGGGGTGCGCGCCCCGTCTTGCGCCGGAAGCAGGCACGCAGCCGCCCCGATGCTGCTGCACAGCGATGCAGCCACGAATCCCAAGGTTGCAGGGCGCGTCGAGACTGCTGCTGTCGGACAGAAGCGGCCACGTCGAGCGACTGCGAGCGCGTCCGCGGAACGAGCGACGATCACCCTGGAAGTCGCCGAGAGCGGGGCTGACTCGCGGGTGTGCAGAAAGGCGCGTTTGCATAGGTATGGGCGAGGGCCCAGTGACCGCCAGGCGCGTCTCCTTGGCGGCGGACGCAGCGACGATTTGACAGTTGCGGCCAGCTGCTGCTCCTGGCCCGATGCGACAGTCTGGCGACACGCCGCCGACGCGTTCGAGACCGCTGCTTTCGTGGTCGAGCGAGCGCCCGTCGCCTGGCGGCGGCCCCGCTCGAGGTCGACACCATCGCCGCTGCGTGAGTTTGCCGACGGTGCGGTGCATGGTCGCCGGCACCCCCTGCCGTCGGCAATTGGCGAGGCCGTCCCGGAGCCCTGGTTTGCCGGGGCGGCCTGCCAATCTGACACTGAACTGGCGAAACCTGGCTATGGCGTCACGTCATTTGTGACGATCTCACTAACGAAGGGTGCGCCTCCGACCTTCACCCTCCCGATCACCTCTGTCCTATACGAATAGTTCGAACTCACGACGGCCGTACCCGTGAACGGGGCAAAGTCCGACGACGATGTCGCATGCAGATGCGCGACCGTCACATCCGAGGCATCCGTGGCGCCGACTTGCTGCAAGTAGATATCCACCCGCCTCTTCCCGCCGGTGAACGGCGCCTCGCATTGGAGATAGGCGGTGAGGGTCACCTGCATCGTCGTGGACGTCTGCGGGGCGAACGACGGGTCTTGTGTCGACAGCTCACACGATCCTTGGCCGATGATCGCGGTCGAATAGTACGTGGTCGTTGCATCGGCCACTCCGATGGCCGTGGCCAAAGCTGCTACGACGACAGCAGCAACCAAGAGGACTCTTCTTGACATTTCTCCACCACCTCGCTTGTTTTGCGCCAAGAGCGCCAAAGCCGCGAGTCGGCCGGCAGCGGCTGTCAGCTCTTGTGGGAAATCCGACTCTACGCCGGAGGCTTCGTCTAGGGCATCCCACAAGCTCCTCACCCCTCGTGCCAGGAACGCGCGACGTGGCTGCGGTAAACAACGGACATGGTCTTGACCGTGGCTGGCAACCTCCCACGCCTGCGACGCGCTCTCGTTTGGATCATCAAGCAGCAGCCGCCCGCCGCCTCCCACCTCATATACACGGGTCTGTTGGTCGCCGATACCAGGGCTCAGTGGAGGCGTACAGAATCGGGGCGATACCCATGCAGCGTCAGCGCGTGACCTCGGGACTGCCGCGTAAGCCGCGGCCGCGGTCCTCGCTGAATCGGCCAGGATCTTGATTCGCGGCAGCGAC
>JBELAG010000321.1:0-6726 GCA_049509055.1 Solirubrobacteraceae bacterium | reverse complement strand
TGGCCTTCCTTGACGCCGACGACCGCTGGCGACCGACCAAGCTCGAGCGTCAGCTCCAAGCGCTGGCCGCCGACCCCGGGATCGGCTTCGTCGGATGCCTGACCACGCTGTTCCTCGACGACCCGGCCGCCCCGCCGGACTGGTTCACGGCCGAGTGGAGCGGGAATCGCGCCGAGCCGTCGCTGCTGCCCAGCGCGGTGCTCGTGCGTCGGTCGGCGTTCGCGCTGGCCGGGCTCTACGACGATCGGATGGAGCGCAGCGATGATCTGGAGTGGACCGCGAGGGCGCAGGACGCGGGCGTGGCCCGCACGGTGGTGCCGGAGATCCTCGTCGAGCGTCGCATCCACGCCGCCGGGGTGTCGGCCGACCACGCCGCCGCCGCTCGCCGCCACCTGGCGATCCTGCGCGAGTCGATCGCTCGAAAGCGGAGCGCCGGTGGCCGCTGAGGTGTCGGTGATCGTTCCGGCGCGCGACCGCGAGCCCTTTCTCGGCGAGGCGATCGCGTCGGCGCTGGCGCAGGGGGAGGCGGTGCGCGAGGTCCTCGTCTGCACCGCGCGGTCCGACAGCGCCAGCGCCCGGGAGGCCGGCGGGCATGACGCGCGGGTGCGGGCCGTACGCTCGGGTGGCGGCGAGCTTCACGTCAACCTCAACGCGGGACTGCGCACCGCGGCGTGCGAATGGCTGGCGTTCCTCGACGCCGACGACGTGTGGGCCCCGGGACGGATCACGGCCGGCTTGGACGCGTTCGCGCGGATCCCCGGGCTGGAGGTCTGCTTCGGCCGGCAGCTGGCGATCGCACAGGACGGCGGGCACGGCGCGTACCCTGCCGACGGCCGCCTGTTGGGAACGACGCTGATGCGCCGCGTCACGGCGGACGCGGTCGGCCCCTTCGCCCCCCCGTCGGTCACCAGCGCGATGCAGTGGCTCCTGCGCGCCGGGAGCCTCGGCCTGCGCAGCGCGATGTTGACCGACGTCCTCCTGCACCGCCGCGTTCACACCGACAACATGACCCGGCGCGATCAGGGCGAGCTGCATGCCGCCTACCTCCGGTTGGCCCGGGAGTCGCTTGACCGCCACCGGCGCGGCCAGTAGCCGCCTACTGCAGGGTCGGTTTCAACGCGAGTCGATAGTGGACCGTCTCGGCGGCGCAGACATCGCCGCTGACGGTCACCGCGCCGGTGATCTGGGTCGCGCTTGTCACCGCGCCGGTGATGCGGAGGGTGAGCGTGCCCGTCCTCGGGCTGCCGAGGAAGGTCGGGTCGGTCCTGCGCTCGGTCACCGAGAAGCCGTAGCTGCCGCTGGACAGTTTCAGGGTGGCGCCGGGGAAGGGGAACTCGGCGATCTTCGACGAGCTCGGGCATTCGAGGTAGCCGCCGCTGTGGGCGACCTGGCTGAACTCCGGCACGCCCGACTCGATCTTCCTGGCGCTGGTCGGGCTGATCACCAACGTCAGGGTCAGCTTGCTCTTGCCGACGGTGCCGTTGTCATACACCTTCCCGGCCGCCGGCAGCGGCGCAGCCGCCAGCGCGGTGCCGGCGAGTGCGATCGCCAACCCGACGCCTGCCATCGCCGCCCGTCGTGCTCGCCGAGCTGACACGTGCATCACTCCTCGCGGTGACCGCCAAACGGTGAGGCGAAGTGTACGCCGTCAGGACGCGGTGATCTCGGCCGGCCCCAGGGGCGGGCGCGGGCGGTTTCGCCGTTGGCGGCAAACGACGGGTGGGCCTGGTCCAGGTACCAGCCGAAGCTGCGATCGGTCAGCCGCCGGCGCGCCATCAGCCGCAGCCCCGCGGTGAGCAACCGCGGCGGCAGGGCGGGGACCAGGCAGGACCGACGCGCCCGATGCATGCGGCGGCACGCTCGATAGGCGAGACGGAGATCCGGGTCGGCCACGCTCACGCTCGTCATCGCCGCTCCCGGTGCGCCACCCGGATCGTCTGCGCGGGCGTCATGGGGATCTCCGGCTCACGGGCTGCCGGATATACGCCGGCTCGCAGACGCTCCGTTGGGCTTCTGCACCCTGCTCTCGTCAGCCGCCGGCGGGAGGCGCGCCCCGACCAGGGCCGCCGGGACCACCGAAGCCGCCGTGCGAGGCCTGCAGCCGCCCCTGCCACACCGCCTTGGCGCCGAGGTCGCCCGTCCTGAAGGTCATGTACGCGGCTCCGAGCGCGAGCACGACGAGCGCCACCCGCAGGCCCGTGAACACCGACCGCGGCGACAGCAGCGCATCGACGATGCCCAGGCCGGTCGCCATGCCGCCCGAGATGCGTTCGGCGGCGAAGGTGACGATCAGCGCGGCGGTGAACGCCACGTAGACGACGGCGAGGATGTGCGCGGCCTGCGCATGCTGGGAGATCAGCGTCGCGGCGGGCCCCTGGAGGTTGAGGGCGGCGCGCAGCGCGGCGCCGGCCTGCATCGTGAGGAAGATCGAGCTCATCGCGACGATCGACACGAGCGCGAGCGCGATGCCGTAGCGCCGCAGCCAGTCCGGCCGGGCCATGAAGACGACCGCCGCCACGATCGTCACCGGGATCAGGACGACCGGGACGTGGACGAACAGGGGGTGCGCCGGCAGCCCGCTGTAGATCGTCGTCAACCGGATCGGAAGCGTGAAGAAGCCGAGGAAGGCCAGCAGCGTCAGGACGAACTCGGCGCGACGCCAGTCGACGCGTTGACGGCCCCCGGCGGCGATGCTTTCGGTGCTCATGGCGATCGAGTCTGCAAATCTGCGCTAAGCCGAGTGTAAGGACTCGTTGGGAGAATTCTTCATGTGCGGCGCGCGAGGGACTTTGCTGCGGACCCGTTGGTAGCGCCACGCAGGCCGGATGGCGCGCTGGCGGGCACGCTGCGGCGTCTGGCGAGCTGACGCCAACCATCCACCAGCCGGCGAGGGGTGTCAGGATGGGACTAGTGCTCGACGTCTCGGCTCCCCGCAGTCGCGCGCTCGGCAACCCGCACGGATGACGGCCGAGGAGCTTCGCGACCACTGCCTGTCGTTTCTCGGAAGCGAGGAGGAGTTCCCGTTCGGCCCCGCCACGTCGGCGTTCAAGGTCGTGGGCAAGATCTTCGCGCTGTCCGCGCTCGCCGAGGCCCCGGTCCGCGTCAGTCTCAAGTGCGACCCGACGCTCGCCGAGCAGCTGCGTGCCGCACACCCGGCGGTGATCCCCGGGTATCACCTCAACAAACGCCACTGGAACACCGTGATCATCGACGGCTCGCTGACCGACGCGATCATCGCCGACCTCGTCGAGGACTCCTACGACCTCGTCGTCAGCCGGCTGCCGCGCGCACGCCGCCGTGCGCTCGTCTGGCCGGGGGATACTCGCCCCGCCCGCCCCATTACTCCGAGCCGAGATAGGTGATGACCGCCAGCACCCGCCGGTGGTCGTCGGCGGACTGCGGCAGGCGCAGCGAGCCGAAGATGTTGGTGACGTGCTTCTCGACGGTGTGCTCGGTGACGAACAGCCGCTCGGCGATCGCGCGGTTCGATCGCCCTTCGGCCATCAGGGCGAGCACTTCGCGTTCCCGGCCGGTGAGCTGCTCGAGCGGGTTGTCGGCCTGCCGGCGGCGGCCGACGAGCTCGCCGACGACCGCCGGGTCGAGCACCGAGCCCCCCCGCCCCACCCGGTTGACGCTCGCCGACAGCTCGGCGAGATCGGACACGCGCTCCTTGAGCAGGTATCCGACGCCGTCGGTTCCCCCCGACAGGAGCTCGAGCGCGTAGCGTGCGTTGACGTGCTGGGAGAGGACCAGCAGTCCGATCGCCGGCCATCGCTCACGAATCACCTTGGCCGCGCGCAGGCCCTCGTCGGTGTGCGTGGGCGGCATCCGGATGTCGACGATCGCGACGTCGGGCTGCGTGCGCTCCACCAGGTCCAGCAGAGCGGTGGCGTCGGCGGCGAGCCCGACGACGTCGAACCCCGCCTCCTCGAGCAGACGGGCGAGACCCTCGCGCAGGATGACCGCGTCGTCGGCGAGGACTACGCGCATGGGATCTCCGCGCGCAGCGTCGTCCCGCGCCCGGGTGGGCTGGAGACCGTGAGCCGGCCGCCGAGCGCCTCGACGCGATCGGTCAGGCCGCGGAGCCCCGTTCCACCGGCAGCCGTCGCGCCGCCGATGCCGTCGTCGGTGACCTCGACGATCAGGCGACCGTCGTCATAGCGGGCCAGGACGCGGATCTCGGTGCCGTGAGAGTGCTTGGCGGCGTTGGTGAGCGCCTCGCTGGCGGTGAAGTAGGCGGCGCTCTCGACCTGGTCGGGGAGGCGCCGCTCGACGCCGAGGTCGAGATGCGTCGGGAGCGCGGCGCGGCGGCACAGCTGGTCGAGCGCGTCCGGGAGTCCCCGCTCGGTGAGCAGCGGCGGATTGATGCCGTGGGTCAGCTCGCGCAGCTCGGCCAGCGCAGCCGCGAGCGCCTCGCGCGTCTCGCGGACCAGCGGGCGGGCGGCGGTCGCCTGTGCGGGCAGCTTGGTCTCCAGCAGCCCGAGCGACATCGCGATCGAGACCAGACGCTGCTGCGTGCCGTCGTGGAGGTCGCGCTCGATCCGCCGGCGCTCGGCGTCGGTCGCCTCGACCAGACGGGCGCGCGAGGCCTGCAGCTCGACCAAGCGGGCGCGCAGCTCGGCGTGCAGGCGCTCGTTCTCGAGCGCCAGGCTCGCGGCCGCGCAGACCGACCGCACCAGATCGGCGTTGTGGTCGAGCACGGGGTCGTGCAGCAGCACGGCGATCGGCTGTCCGTCGCGCTCCACGAAGGTCGCGCCGCGCGCGCCGTCGTCATCCGGGAGCGTGACCGGCGTGCCGTCGGCGCCGACGTAGCAGCGCTCCGCGCCGAACCAGAAGGCGAGCTCGAGCGACGGGTCGCCGAGCGTCCGGGCCAGCGCCTCCCGGAGGTCGGGCGCCGCGCCGGAGCCGCCGAGCTCCACCACCAGCCCGGCCACCATCCCGCGCGCCAGCCGGCGTTGCATGAACACGAACAGCACCGCGATCGGGACCGTCGCCATCGAGTAGAACCACACGTAGGCCGGCAGCGAGCCGAGCGGATCCCCCTCCAGATCGAGGGCGACGGTACCGATGAGCGCCAGCAGGCAGGCGCATCCGGCCACCAGCACGGGCGCGACCGCCCGCCGCTGAGCGCGGCTCGCCCGCAGCCAGCGCCGCACGAGCACGGCGATGACCGTGACGACGAGCACGATCCCGAGCAGGCGCTGAAGGTTCAGGACACCCTCGGCGCGGTGATTGTCGTGGGCGAGGTCCAGCAGGTTGACCGGACAGCCCTGGCAGCGCAGGCCCGCCCGGCTGCCGTACACCATCGCCACCAGCTGCAGGCCGAGCACGAGCGCCAATGCCGTACCGACCAGCCAGCGGTCCACGCGTCCGGGCAGCCGCCCGGACGGGAACGACAGCAGCAGGTAGATCAGACCGACGCCCCAGACCGATTGGACGGCGGTGCCGATCGTGTACAGCCAGGGGGTCGATGCCTCGTTGAGCTGGGCGGCGAACCAGGCGAAGCTCGTCACCACCATGATCAGCCCGAGCCGGTTGTCGGGACGGCTGCGCCAGGCGCCCAGGCCGCAGCCCAGCAGCGAGGCGCCGACCACCAGCGTGAGCAGCGCCCCGGGCTCGGTCGGCCCGGTCGGTTGCTGGTGTGCCGCCAGCCACACCGCGCCGGCGCCCGCCGGCACTCCCGCGGCCGCGATCGCCGCCGGCTTCGCGTTCATGACGAGCGATTGTCGTCTCAAACGAGCACCGGCACCAGTCATTCGGCCGCGATCGCGGCGAGCACGTTGAGCCGTGCGGCTCGGCGGGCCGGCCATCCGGCGGCCGTCAGGCCGAGAATGGCCGACAGCACGAGGAACGCGACGAGGCTGGCAGACGGCACCACGATCTCGGTGATGCCCTGAGACGCGAGCGACGCGGCGAAGGCGACGCCGAGCGCGGTCCCGATGACGACTCCGATCACGGCGCCGAACAGCGCGATGATCACCGCCTCGGCCCGGATCATCCGCTTGACCTGGGCACGTGTCATCCCGACCGCGCGCAGCAGACCGAGCTCCCGGGTGCGCTCGAGCACCGACAGCAACAGCGTGTTGACGATCCCGATCAACGCGACGACGATCGCCAGGGCGAGAAACACGTACACCAGTCCGACCTCCTGGTTGACCGCGGCCTGCTGGGACTGCTCGAACTGGGCGCGCGAGTCGACCCCGACGTTCGGGTACGCGTTGAGGTAGTCGTTGATCGCCCGCCCGACTCCGCCGGCGCCGCGACGGGCCCGGACCAGGACGGCCGTCGGAAGCGGATCGTGGAAGTGCGACGCGAAGAAGCCGGCGCCGACCACGTAGCTGCCGATCAGGGGGTTGGCGGTGAAGATCCCTCCGACCCTCATCGTCGAGCGGCCGGTCTGAGCGAAGGTGACCGGCACGACCGACCCGACCCTGAGGTGGCGGCTGGTGGCCGTGTCGGTGTCGATCAGCAACTCGCCGGCGGCCAGGGCCGGCGGGCCGCTCCCGGCGGTGACCGCGAGGTGAACGGTCGCAGCCAGGTCGGCCGGGGTGACGGCGACCAGGCCGGCCGGCGCCCCCCGCACCTCGAACTGCCCCTGGTAGACGGTCGACACGGTCGCCACCCCGGGGATCCGGGACACGGCCGGGGCCACCGCGGTGCTGAACCCCGAGCTCGGACCGGTGATGATGTAGTCGGCGGTGAGCGCGCTGTCGACGCTGTGGGTTG
>JBELAG010000320.1:0-9913 GCA_049509055.1 Solirubrobacteraceae bacterium | reverse complement strand
GTGGATTCGTACGGGATGAGCCCCGGCGCGACGCGAAGCTGTCCCCCGCCGCGGCCGACGAAGGTGATCTCGCCGCCCTGGGCCACCGACCCGGCGGCGAGGGCGAGGGTCGCGTCATTGCCGACGAAGTCGAGGGCGACCATCGCCCCGTCGGGGCCGGTGTGGGAGCGGATCGCCTCGGCGGTCAGGCCGTCGGCCGAGAGCGTCACGTCGGCGCCGGCTTCGCGCGCGAGCTCGAGCGCAGCGGGCCGGATGTCGACGGCGACGATCCGCGCCGGTGTGATCGCCTTCAGAACCTGGACCGCCATCTGTCCGAGACCGCCGATGCCGAGGACGAGCGCGGTGGTCCCCGGGCGAAGCGCCGAGAGCGACAGCTTCACCGCGTGATAGGCGGTCAGCGCCGCGTCGGCGAGCGGGGCGGCGAGGACCGGGTCGAGGCCGGGAGCGGGGATCAGGAAGCGCGCCGACGGGACGAGCAGATACTCGGCCAGGCCGCCGTCGCGACCCAGGCCGGCGCCGTGGGGACCGCGTTGAGTACGGGCACAGGCGTTGTCGCGGCCGTTGGCGCACTGCCAGCACGTCCCGCAGCCCCACCGGCTGTAGACGACGACCGCGTCGCCGTCTGCGACCCCCGACGCACTCGGCCCCCGCGCGGCGACCCGTCCGGCGGTCTCGTGTCCGAGCGTGAACGGGAGGGCGTAGGGGTAGGTGTCTGGTGGGCTGCTCATGATGTGGATGTCCGACCGGCACAGCCCGGCCGCTCCGACCGCGACGAGCACCTCGGAGCCGTGCGGCACGGGCACCGGCACCTCGGTTACGACCGGGTCGGACTGCCACGCGGTCAATCGCACGGCCCGCATCGTCGAGGTGGTCACCGGCGCGCCGTCCCGGCCGCCACTCGCCCGCGCGGCCTCCCGGCCCGGGCCCGCGCGCACGCCGTCCCGGCCCGGGCTCTCCGGAGGCTGGGATGAGATGCGGTGAGGACGTGCATCGGCACGAGAAACAGAACTGAACTCAAATAGAGAGTGTACACTAGTGCGACACGTCGAGCGCGGCCTGCTCCTCGAGCCGGAGCAGGTTGACGTCGACGAGACCCGGGTGGCGCAACCCCCCGCCCGCGGCGAGCGGCCCAAGCGCCTCCTCGCCCCAACGGGCGTGGTCGAAGTACGCCTCGATGTAGCCCAGGCGGGTCGTCTCGGGCAGCAGTCCGACCGGCCGTTGGCCCTCGACGTCAAGCGGCTCGCAGGCGACCTCGTTGATCACCCGGTTGACGATCAACCTCCGGGCGCCGAACGCCCGGGCCATCGCCGTGTGCACGCGGCCGGCGAGCTCGGTGAAGACCTCCCAGGCCGCGGCGGCGTCCACACCGGGAGCCCGATCGCCCTCGATCATGAACTTCGCAAGCGCCGACTGGCCGGTGACCCGATCGAGGCGGACGCTCTCCTCGACATCGCAGGAGCGCAGCCGATACAGGCAGTTGACGTGGTCCTGGGCGACCATCTCCGTCTGCTCGTCGGTGAAGGCGAGCGTCGCCCCCGGGGTGAAGCGGAGCACGACGAAGCGCCACGCACTCGGCCGCTGCAGCCACCGGCCGTTCACGTCGGCCTGGGCGACAGCACGATCGGTGTGGTAGCTGATGAGCGTCGGCATCGGCGCCAGAAGGTCCTGGGCCATGCGCACGTGGACCTTCGTGTAGTGGCGCTCACACTCCTCCGGGGGCCGCGAGGGCGTCGGGTCGAACCGACCGATGACCTTGCCCATCGGCCGCTACGGGGCGGGCGCGCCGTGGCGCTCGGCCGCGTCCGCCGGGGCGTCGGCAACCGGCATGAACCGCCGGGTGATCGACCCTTCGGTGAGCTCGGCACCCTCGAGCTGCGCGCTGATCCGGCCCTCGACGATCACGAGGACCCGGTCGCAGAGGTCGGCGAGCTCCTCGAGATCGCTCGAGCTGACGACCACCGCCGCCCCGCCCACAGCGGCGGTGATGAGCTCCCGGTGGAGATCGGCCTTGGCCCCGACGTCGACGCCCTGCGTCGGTTCGTCGAGCAGGAACACGGTCGGCTGCTTTGACAGCCATTTTCCGAACAGGATCTTCTGTTGGTTGCCGCCGCTGAACGTGCTCAGTGGCTCGTTGATGCCGTGCGGAGGCCGGACCGAGAGTCGATCGAACCACTCGCGCGTACGCTTCGTCTCGCTCCCCCGACGCAGCCGCAGCCCGTTCCAGAACGGCTTGAGGTCGGGCAGGGTGAGGTTCTCTCGGGCGCTCATCGTCATCACGCCGCCGCCGACCTTGCGGTCGGGCGCCAGATAGGCGACGCCGCGACCGATCGCCACGTCCGGCCGACTGCCCGGCAGGGGCTGGCCCGCCACGCTCACCCCACCCCCGGCACGCGGGAGCGCTCCGAAGCAGGCGCCGAGCACGCTGTCCCGGCCGGAGCCGGTGAGCCCGGCGATCCCGACGATCTCGCCTCGCTCGACCGAGAACGACACACCGGCCAGAGCGCCGGCCCGCAGGTCCTCGACTGCAAGGACGGTCTCATGCGCCCTGCCGGCCGCCCGCTCACTCTTCTGGCGCCGCGACTCCGTCTCCTCGGCAAACAGTTCCTCGCCCGCGAGCAGTTGAACGATCGCGCCATGATCAAAGTCGCTGACCGGGCCGGCTCCGACGACGACGCCGTCGCGAAAAACCGACACCTTGTGTGCCACGCGGAAGACCTCGCCGAGGTGGTGGGTCACGTACAGCACCCCGACGCCGGTCGCCGCCATCGCGCTCACCCGGGTGAGGAGATGGTCGACCTCATCGACGGGAAGCGTCGCCGTGGGCTCGTCCAGCACGAGCAGGCGGGCCGGATACTCGGGGTCGTCCCTCAGGGCTCGGGCGACGGCGACCCCGGTCCGCTCGGCGGCACTGAGCGTCGAGATCAGCGCGCGAGGGTCGGTGTCGAGGCTCAAGCGCTCGAGGTCACCCTTCGCCTGCCGGTACGTGGCCTTCCCGTTGATCGTCCCGAGCCGCGTGGGAAAGCCCGAGCCGAGCGCCATGTTATCGAGCACCGAGAGGGTCGGGACGAGCCCGAGGTCCTGCTGTACGAACCGGCACCCGAGCCGGTAGGCCGACACCGGTGACTGGGTCGGCAACTCCTGGCCCTGGATCCGGATACCACCGGACAGGATCTTGATCAGGGTCGACTTCCCCGATCCGTTCTGACCCAGGAGGGCATGGACCTCGCCAGGCTCGATGGCCAAGCTCACGCCTGACAGCGCCTTCGTGCGCGTGAACGTCTTGGACACGTTCTCGACGTCGAGTACCGCTGTCATCGCATCCCTCCCGGAGTCATCGCTGATGTGTCTCTACTTCAGGTGCCAGAGCGCCAGGAACTGGGCCTGGGCGTTGGTCGGCGCGCTCCAGTTCGTCGCCGATCCGATCGTCGACTTCGTCAGCAGCTGCGTCGGCTGCGTCGCCTCCTGAGCCTGCGGGATCGCCATCCCCTCGGCATCGCGGAACGCGGCGTCCATGTTCTCGTAGGCCTCATAGCCTGGGTCAAACCCGGTCCAGGCGGCCTCCGTGCCCGCCTTCAGAGCGGAGATCCCGGCCTGATCGGCGGCCTCGCCGATGATCTTGACCTTGAGGCTCGCGGCGTTGAGCGCGGAGGTGATGCCGTCAGCGAAGGGACCGTCGTCGAAGACGAGGTAGTTCGCCCCCGAGTCCGAGCGCAGCGCCGACACGACGTCGCTCGCCAGCTTGCCGGCCGCCAGGTCGGGGATCGTGACGTTGACGGTCGAGGTCTTGCACGCCGGGCACTTCGCCTTCACCTCGTTCGCGAAGCCGCTGGTGAAGCCGTCGAGGATCGGGTAGGCCGGCACGTGCTCGATCATCGCGTTGCCCTTGCCCCCCGAGTCGGAGATGAAGTAGTCGGCGATGATCTTGCCCATCACCGCGTCCTGGGCGAAGGCGTCCACCTGGGCGATGACCGCACCGCCGACCGTGACCGGGTACACCGAATCGAGGATCCACTTCGCGCCGGCGCTCTTGGCCATCGCGATCTGCTGCGCGGTCAACGGGAGGCCGGCCTCCGTCAGGTACTGCGGGTGCTTGGCCAGGGCGGTGGTCTCAGCCGACGTGAACGTTCCCGGGTTGGCGGGGTCGTAGCTGACGACGGAGAAGTTCCAGTGCGCGATCGCCGCCAGCGCCTGCATCTTCTGCTGGACGAGCACGTTCGACGGATTGTTGGTCCCGAGCATCACGAACGTCTTGCCGGCCGGTGGAGCGGACTTCAGCGGGGTCGTGACGTTGATCTTCGCCGGCAGCGACATGAACGGCTGCAGGGCGGCGCTCACGCCGGTGGTCGGCGCTGAGGCCAACGACGCTGAGCTCGACGTGGTGCCGGATCCGGCGGCCGCCGCCGACGACGCGGTGGAGCTCGTGCTGCTCGACGCGGACGATCCGCACGCCGCGAGGGCGAGAGCCAGCACGAGGGTGCCGAGGATGCCGATCAGTCCGCGCGTGCGAGGCCGGCCTCTCCTCCGGCTGCCGGGTGGGGAACTGAGTGTCATGGGATGTGTCTCTCCTTGTGGTTGTGAAACGTGAGTGGCGGTGCGCCGGATGTGTGACGGTGTGCGGGAGGTGGACGCGCCCTCGCTGATCACCGTTCGCTCGGTCGCGCTGACCGGTCGGTCAATGCGGCCCGGTACCGGAGTGATGAGAGCTTGCGGCCGCACCTCCGCCCGACAATTCGTCGAGTGGAATGTCGGCCTCGGTGCCGGCACCGCCCGAGCCGCGGCCCACCATCGCCTTGATCCGCTGCCAGTGGACCGAAGGGGAGCGCTGGATCGACAGCGCGACGGCGATGATCAGCGCGACGCCGTTGAACATGTCGCTCAGCCAACTGGCGCCCGACACGAGCTGGAGTCCCTGCACGCCCGTGGCGAGCACGTAGATCGCCAGCAGGGTCCCCCACACGTTGAACCGGCCCGGGATCAGCTGCGTCGAGCCGAGGAAGGCGGCCGCGAAGGCGGGGAGCAGGAGGGTGGGGCCGAAGTCCAGCGAGGGCCCGTTGAGCGACGAGAACATGACCCCCGCCAGTCCAGAGACCGTCGCGGAGGTCACCAGGGCGAACGTGGTGTAGCGATTGATGCGCACGCCCGACAGGCGGGCGGCCTCCGGGTTGCCGCCGATCGCGTACATGTAGCGCCCGACCGGGGTGTGGGCGGTCAACCACCACAGCAGGACCGCCAGGACCAGCATGTACAGGACGACGATCTGGAACCCGCCGAGCGTCGTCTGGGTGAAGTTGTTCCACGCCGTCGACACGGGCGGGATCGGCTGGCTGTTGGACGAGATGATCACCTCGACGGCCGACAGGACCGATCCCATGCCGAGGGTGGCGATGAACGAGTTGACGCCGAGCCTCACGACGATGAGCGAGTTGACGAGACCGATCGCCACGGCGACGAGGATCCCGGCGAGGATCGCGGGGGCCACCGCCCAGTGGTGATTGTTCATCAGGACGATCGTCAGGATTCCGGAAACGTTCGCCGTGGCCCCCACGGACAGGTCGTACAGCCCCGCCGCCAGCGGGATCAGCACGGCCAGGCCGATCATGCCCGTGACCGCCTGCTGCGCCGCGACGCTGTGCAGCGTCGATGTCGTGAGGAACTCGCTCGGCGTCCAGATGCCGAACACGATGATGAACAGGGCCCACAGGTAGAGGCCGCTGAAGCGGTCAAAGCCGGTCGACAGCTTCCGCCGCGGCGTCTGCTGCTGCTGCTGCTTTGGGGCGCCCTTCTTCTCCGAGACGCTCACCATGACCGTCCGCCTCTCTGACGACGGGAGGCGATTACATCGCGGTCATCCCAATGTGAAGCGCACACCGACGCGGCGCCGCAACCATCGTGCATGAAGCACTCTCTCCTCGGGTGAATTGAACTCAAGTCGAATCGTAATCAGCTGCCGTTCTGAAGTCAAGGTTGCCGCTGAGTTAGGGCTTCTACGCACGGCGCCATGCGCGACAGAAGCGTCTTCACTTCAGCCACGGGATCAATCGCGGCGCCCTGAAACCGGACGCCCCGGCGGCGAATCCCAACGACCGGCACCTCCCGAGGCGCCGCCTCAGGTGCAGGCGGCGCGCGCCGCGGTGGCGGTCGCCGCCGCCTGCAGCCCGAAGACCAGGGCGCAGGCCAGCCCCCCCGCATATGCACGGTTGAACACGCCACCGGCATCGGCTCCGGCGGCCAGCAGACCGGGGATCACCTGACCGGCGTCATCGAGCACGCGAGCCTGTGGGTCGATCACCAGCCCGGTGAACGTGAAGGTGATCGCCGGGATCACCTCGATGATGTAATACGGCGGCGTGGTGAGCGGCACGCTGTCCAGCCTCCGACCCGGGCTCGGGTGGCCGGCCTCGCACTGGCGGTTGAACTCGAGCAGCGCATCGCGCGACGCGGGCCCGGGGTAGCCCCACTCGTCCGGCAGGACGGCGAATTCCTCGATCTCGTCCGCCACCGCCGCTCGGGCACCACGCCGGTAGGCGAGCTGGAACTTGTCGAATGGCTCGACACCCTCGACGTAGGGCACCATCATCCACTCGTCGTGGACCCGCTGGTCGTAGACGAGCAGGGCGCGCGCCTCCGGCTGATCGAGCACGTCGAGGGTGTTGAGGTGATCGCCGATCGTCTCGTCACAGAAGCGGCGGCCCTCGAGGTTGAGCAGGACGCCGTGCTCGGAGTGGTAGAAGGTCAGGTCGGTGAATTCATACGGATCGTTGTAGCCGACCTTGGACGGGATCAGATGGCCGTAGAACCCGGCGTTCGGCGGTCCGAATGCCGCGCCGGCCTGGCGCCCGAGCCGGAGGCCGTCGCCGACGCTGTGCGGTTGCGCGCGGAGCGGAAGGTCACGCGCGAGTGGTCGGATGTGCTCCGCTCGGAGGTCTGGATCGCCCCCGAAGCCGCCCGTCGCGAGCAGCGTCGAGCGCGCACGAATCCGGCGCTCGGCCCCGGAGCCGCCTCGGATCTCGGCACCGACGACAGCTCCGTCCTCGGTCAGCAGTCGCTGCACCGAACTCCCGACGAGCACCTCGCCGCGTTCACGGACGAGTCGCTCGCAGGCCAGCAGGTAGTTGGCCATGTCGGTCGCGCAGCCCTGGCCATAGCCGAGCACCGTGACCGGGTCAGCCACGGTGACCCCGAGCGAGCGGACCCAATCGAGCGCGTCAGGGTAGTGCTCGACGAGCTCGGCCGTCAGTTCCGGATCACCATCGGGGTTCACTTCGCGCATGACCTCGACCGTGGGAGCGGTCCAGATGAAGCCGGCATACATCGCAGAGCCGCCGATCGCCGCGCCCTTCTCCACCAGCACGACACGCGCTCCGTCGCTGCAGGCCCGCGCCGCCGCGCTCATCCCGGCCATGCCGCCGCCGAGCACGAGGAGGTCGCCCGTCGAGTCCGTATCCGACATGAACGACCTCCTTGAAGCAGAGAACTGAACCGAGGTAAGGTTACACGCTAGGTGAGCCTACTTCAGTTCGAGTGGTTGTCGGGCCATCGCGCCGCTGCGGTCGAGGCCGTCGAGGACGAGGTCGAGCCCCCGGGCGAATGCGCGCCTCGCGCGCCGAGATCGCCCGACGTCGCATTGCCGACCTCCAGTCGCCGTCGATCGATGGTGACTCGATCTCACCGAAGACGATGTCGACCATGCCGTCGAGGTGCTCATCCGTGTGCGCCACATGCTTGTAGAGCGCCATCGGCACGACGCCGAGCACCGTCGCGAGTCGGCGCATACTGAACCCTTCAAGCCCGTGCTGGTCAGCGAGCGTCACGGCAGCTTGGAGCACGGTCAGTCCGCCCAGGCGGGTCCGGCCGACGCTCGTCTGATCGGTCATCACCACGCTTGGCGAGCGTACAGCGTACACCTATTAGAGAGAGAGGCGCCATCATGGAAACGTCAGGACCGATGCCCGCACCTTCGCCGGGCGATGGGGTGCCGCCGCGCGGTGGCCACGACTACCCGCTCACCTTCTCCGTCGACTATCCCGACCGCAGCCTCAACCGCCTCACCACGGCCTTTCGCATCTTCACGATCATTCCGATCGCCCTCCTCGGCGCGACACTCGAGGGCGGCAGCTTCGGGGCCAACGCGGGAGGCACTGGCGCTCGCTACGCCGGGGGCGGCGTCGGGATCCTCGTCATCCCCGTCCTGCTGATGCTGCTGTTTCGCAAGAAGTACCCGCGCTGGTGGTATGACTGGAACCTGCAGTTGTCCCGGTTCACCAACCGGATCGCCGCCTACTTCGCGCTGATGGACGATCGCTACCCCGCCACCGACGAGGAGCAGGCCGTCCATCTGAACTTCGCCTACCCCGACGCCGAGCACGACCTCAACCAGGGCCTGCCGCTCGTCAAGTGGCTGCTCGCGATCCCCCACTACGTCGTGTTGCTCTTCCTCACGATCGGCGCTGTCCTCGCCGCGATCGTCGCCTGGTTCGCGATCCTCTTCACCGGCCGCTATCCGCGGTCCCTGTTTGACTTCATCGAGGGCGTGATCCGCTGGCACAACCGCGTCGCGGCCTACGCCTTCCTCCTGATCACCGACCGCTACCCGCCGTTCAGCCTGGAGCCCTGACGATCGCCGGCCGCCGTGAGCGTGCCTCGTCGGCGGCGCCACCAACCCGGCAATGAGCATCGCCCGGCGCCGCGAGCGAGAGAATGATGTGCGGTAGCAACCCTTCACACGACCAAGGAGAGCACGTGACTGAGCCTGATCCTGATGCGGGCCGTGACGGCGTGAGCACTCCGCCGGGCGCCGGTGGCCGGGAGGGCGTCGCCGTCCGAACAGAAGTCCGTGGACAGGTTGGCGTCATCACCCTCGATGACGAGGCCCGGCGCAACGCCCTCAGCGCGCAGATGGCCGGCGGCGCGGTCGCCGCGCTGGAGGGCCTGCGGGCCGGCGGCGTTCGAGTCGTGGTGCTGCGCGCCGCGGCAGGAATGCGAGTCTGGTCCGCCGGCCAAGATATCGACGAGCTCCCCCGCGGCAGGCGCGATCCGCTGGGCTACAACGACCCGCTCGAGCAACTCCTGCGCGCCGTGCGCACCTTCCCCGCTCCGGTGCTGGCGATGGTCCACGGGTCGGTGTGGGGCGGAGCGTTTGACCTCGTGCTCAGCTGCGACATGATCATCGCCGATGAGACGGCGACCTTCGCCATCACCCCGGCCAACCTGGGACTGCCCTACAGCACCACCGGGCTGCTGCACTTTCTCGGACGGCTGCCCATCAATCTCACCAAGGAGATGTTCTTCACCGCGACGCCGATCGACGCTCACAAGGCCAAGGAGTGGCTGGTGCTCAACCACCTGGTCGAGTCAGCCGACCTGGAGCGCTTCACCCTCGATCTCGCCGCCACGATGGCCTCCAAGTCGCCGCTGGCCATTGCGGTGATCAAAGAACAGCTCCGCGTGCTGACCGACTACCAGCCGATCGCGGCGCAGGTGTACGAACGTGTCCAGGGACTGCGACGCGAGGTGTATGACAGCAACGACTACCTCGAAGGACTGCAGGCGTTCGCCGAGAAGCGAAAGCCGATCTTCCGCGGGACCTGACAGCACCCGCCGAGCGAGGTCACGGCCCCGAGTGGAGCCGGCGCATCACCGAGTTCGACGTGGCTGGGCTCACCGATCCCGTCGCTGACGAATTGGAAGGTGGTGCCTCCTTCATCTGGAGTGGCTCGCGAGCATGGTGTGTGAGCACGAACACCGGATGGTGAAACGGAGGATCCTCGCCCCACCAGCCCCGCCAGGACTCATCCGTCCACGGACCCCGGACCGGCCCGAACATGTTGCGGCCCATGATCGTGGCGCCTACGTTCGCCAAGCGCTGCTCGACCACCGTCGAGCTGGCGTTCTCCTCGCCGCCCTCCTGGCCGTG
>JBELAG010000032.1:0-27242 GCA_049509055.1 Solirubrobacteraceae bacterium | reverse complement strand
ACCGAGCTGGCCGACGTCGTGTGGGCGGTGCAGATGTCGACCGTCGAGTTTCACCCGTGGAACTCGCGGAGGGCCGACGTCGAGCATCCCGACGAGTGGCGGATCGACATCGACCCGATGCCCGACTGCCCGCTGGACCGGGTGCGCCGCGTGGCCGCGGCGGCCCACGAGGTCCTCGACGAGCTGGGCGCGCGCGGCTGGCCGAAGACCTCAGGCGGCTCGGGCATCCACATCTATGTCCGGATCGAGCCGCGCTGGAGCTTCGGCGACGTCCGGCGGGCCGCGCTGGCGTTCGCGCGCGAGGTGCAACGCCGGGTCCCCGCCGACGCGACGACGACCTGGTGGCGCAAGGACCGCGATCCCGGGATGGCGTTCGTCGACTACAACCAGAATGCCCGCGATCACACGATCGCCAGCGCCTACTCGGTCCGCGGGATCAGCGAGGGCACGGTCTCGACGCCGATCGCCTGGGACGAGCTCGACGCGGTGGCGCCGCGGGAGCTCACGATCGCGACCGTGCCCGAGCGCTTCGCCCGGCTCGGCGACCTGCACGCCGGCATCGACGACCGCGCGTTCTCGCTGGAGCCGCTGCTGGAGTGGGCGCAACGCGACGAGCGCGACCGCCTCGGCGATCCCGGCGGCGACTCGCCCGATCAGCGGTTTCGCCGGCTGGTGGCTACTGCTAGGTCCCGCCCGGCCAGCCGGTCGAGGATCGGTCGGAGGGCTATCTGCCGGAGAGGAAGGAGGCCCTCGATTGCTGCATGGACATCGTCGCTGATCGGGCGTCGCGCGCCATCCGTGCGCCGCCGACTTCATGCCTGCCGGCAACTACGCCACGTCATCCGGGCAGCGCTGAAACGGTCGCGTCCGCCGGCACTGACGGCCGGGGCGATCTACGCATCCGAGCCGCGGAACGCGGCGGATGCGAACCCCCGGCGCCCGGTTCTAGCGTGTGGGGCGAGATGATGGCGACCACACAGGCGACGGCCACCACCGCGGGGTCCACCCCGGCGGGACGGCGATGACGGCGGCCGGAGCACCGGGCGAGCGCCTGCACGTCGTGATCGCCGGCGGCGGCTTCGCGGCGCTGGAGACGGTGCTGGCGCTGCGCGAGCTCGCGGGCGAGCGGGTGTCGATCACCGTGCTGGCCCCCAATCCCGACCTCGTCTACCGGCCGGTCACCGTCGCCGAGGCGTTCGGCCGCGCCGAAGCCCGCAGCTTCCGGATCGGCGAGATCCTCGCCGACCAGAATGCGGAATACCGTCGCGACTCGCTGCAGAGCGTGGATCACGGCGCCGGGAAGGCGATCACCGCCGCCGGCGCCGAGATTCCCTACGACGCGCTCGTGATCGCCAGCGGCGCGGTCATGAACGCGCGGCTGGCCGGCGCGCTGACCTTCCGCGGCCGGCCCGACGTGCCGGCGCTGAAGGCGGTGCTCGCCGATCTGGAATCCGGCGCCGCACGGTCGGTGGCCTTCACCCTGCCCCGCGGTCAGACCTGGCCGCTGCCGCTGTATGAGCTGACGATGCTGACCGCCGCCTACCTGCGCGAACGCGGCAACGCCGCCGCGGTGCATCTCGTCACCCCCGAGGAGGGCCCGCTCGCCCTGTTCGGCGCCGCCGCCGAGGATGCGATCCGGCCGATGCTCGAGGCGCTGCAGGTCCGGCTGCGCTGCCAGTCGATGCCCTCGTCGGTCAAGGAGCACGAGCTGGTCCTCGCCGGCGGAGGCACGATCCGCGTCGACCGCGTCGTGACGATGCCCGAGCTGTCGGGCCCGCACATCGGCGGGCTGCCCGCCGACGAGCACGGCTTCATCCCGATCGACAGCCACGGGCGGGTGTCCGGCATTCCCGGCGTCTACGCCGCCGGCGACGTCACCGCGTTTCCGCTCAAGCAGGGCGGTCTGGCCACCCAGCAGGCCGACGCCGTCGCCGAGGTGATCGCCGCCAAGGCGGGGGCCAGGATCACGCCCCGCCGCTTCCATCCGGTGCTGCGCGGTCTGCTGATCACCTCGGGAGCGCCGGTGTACCTGCGCTGCGAGCCCCAGCGGTTGGAGCGACGCACGACGGTGGCGATCAACGCCCGCCGCCCGGCGCACGTGCAGGTGGGCGCCTCGGTGGCGTCCGATCAGGCGCTGTGGTGGCCCCCGGCCAAGATCGCCGGGCGCTACCTCGCCCCGTACCTGGCCACCGCCCGTCCGGCGGCGCTGACCGCCGAGCCACTCACCGACCGCGGACCGGTGGCTGGTCCTCCGCTGGAGGACGACGAGTTCGCCGACGCCGTCGAGCTGGCCCTGCTGCTCGCCGACGGCGACGCCGACTGGGGCGACTACCACTCCGCGCTGGCCGCGCTCGACGCCGCCGAGGCGCTGCAGGGCGCGCTCCCGCCGGAGTACGAGACCAAGCGCCGGATCTGGCTCTCCGAGCTCGAGAGCCAGTAGCGCCGCTGCGCGCTCAGGACGGCCGCGCCGCCCAGCCGCTCCAGCGCGTGACGTCGACCGCCAGCACGTCGCCGACCGCCCGCTGCCGGGGATAGCGCGCGCTCAGCAGGGCGATCGCCTGAACCGCCTCGGCGTCGCGCGGTGCCAGCACCCGGCCACAGCCGTCGGCCCGCGCCCACCACAACGCGTCCCAGTCCTCCTCGTAGTGGTCGACGAGCAGCGACACCGCCGGGTTGGCGCGGACGTTGGCCAGCCGTCGCAGCTGCGGGCTGCGCTTGGGCTTGGAGTCGACGACGCTGTAGATGCGGTCGCCGTCGACGGCGAACACGACCGCCACGATGTGCGGCCGGCCGTCGGCTCCGGCGGTGGCCAGGCGCGCGACGCGCGCCGCTGCGAAGCGCTCGCGCGCCTTCGCGGCGGTCACGTCTCGCCGGTGAGCTCCGCGATCGCCGCCTCCCAGCGCGCCAGCGCCGTCTCGACGCCCGACCGGCCCGCCGACGGGATCCAGTGCACGACGCGGCGCACCCCCACCTCGCGCAGGCCATCAAGGACGGCCGCCTGGGCCGGCACGCCCATCGCCATCACGTCGATCGGGCGGTCGGCGCGCGCCCGCAGCTCGCCGATGCGCTCGAGGTCGCGCTCGCGCCCGAAGTTCGGAAACCACGCGTCGCCGAAGGCGAGCACCCGGTCGAGCACGGTCGGCCCGTTGCCGCCGACGAGCACCGGCGGGTGGGGCCGCTGCGCCGGCTTGGGCCAGGACCAGATCCGCTCAAACGAGACGAACTCCCCGTCGTAGCTGGCCTCGTCCTGGGTCCAGATCGCCTTCATCGCGTCGATCCGCTCGTGCATGATCCGCATCCGCCGCCGCGGATCGGTGCCGTGGTTGCGCATCTCCTCCCGGTTCCAGCCGGCGCCCACCCCGAACTCGAACCGCCCACCGGAGAGGTGGTCGAGCGACGCGACCTCCTTGGCGGTGACGATCGGATCGCGCTCGATCACGAGGCAGATGCCGGTCCCGATCCGCAGTCTGGAGGTCGCCGCCGCCGCCGCGGTGAGCGCCACGAACGGGTCGTAGGTGTGGCTGTACTTGCGTGGCAGCTCGCCGCCGCCGGGATACGGGCTCTCCCGGCCGGCGGGGATGTGGGTGTGCTCGGCGAAGAACAGCGACTCGTGGCCGTGCTCCTCGACGATGCGTGCGACGTCGCCGGGGCCGACCGCGTCATGGGTGGGGAAGTAACCGATTCCGAATTCCATGACCGCGGTCTTCCCCGGGCGACCAGCCGTCAGTCGTAGAACTCGGGGCTGTGCTTGAACGTCGGCCACATGTCGGGGTCGTGTCCGGTGACGACCGTCGCGTCGCTGCGCCGCGCGATGTGATGGAGCTTGCGCACCGAGCGGACCGCGTCCACCGCCGAGGCCAGGAACCCGGGCAGCGCCTTCTCATCCCAGTGATCCATCGTGTAGGCGGCGTCGATCGTGAGCAGCATCGTCCCGGAGTTGGGCAGCGTGACCTCGAAGGACTGGTGGCCGGGAGCGTGTCCCGGCGTGCGCCAGCAGCGGATCACGCCGTCGCCGAACACGTCGTAGCCGTCCTCGGTCTCCTCCAACAGCGCCCACGACACGTCGGGCTTGACGTAGTCCTTCTGGATGTAGCCGCCCGCCGCGAACCAGTCGGGAGCGTGGGCGTACTCGTACTCGGTGCGGGTGGCGATCACCTCGGCGTTGGGGAACTGGTCGATCGCGCCGAGCGCGCCGGTGTGGTCGAGGTGCAGGTGCGAGTTGAGCACGTAGCGGACGTCGGCGGGATCGAACCCGGCGGCCTTCAGCGCCGGGACGCACGCCTGCTCGGCGGTCATCGTCGGCCAGTAGACATCGCAGATCCCACCCCAGTGACCGCGGGCGTCGGTGGCGCATTCGGCGGCGTTGCCGCCATCGATCACCACCAGGCCGCGCGGGTGCTCGATCAGGAACCACGGGACCGGGATCTCGTACTCCTCGCCGAGTCCCTGGTTCATCTTGATGTTCTCTACGTGGCACTTCAGCGCGCCGCACTCGAACATGTGCAGCCTGATTCCATTCCCTGCAGTGGCCATGTGAGTCTCCTACCAGTTGGTCATGGATGCGGTGATGATGTGGCGCAGGTCGTCGGCGCCGACCTCTTTGGGGGCGACGGCCAGCAGCCGCTGCTGCTTGAGCGCGCCGTCGACGAGCGACGGGATGTCGTCCTCGGTGTAGCCCAGCTCGGCGACGCCCCGCGGGGCGTCGATGTCGCGCATCAGCCGGCGCAGCAGCTCGGGCAGGGTGTCGGGCCCGGGATCGTGCAGCGGCTCACCGGCCAGCAGCTCGGCGACGTGATGGTGGCGCTCGGGCATCGCGTCGTAGGTGAAGCGAAACGACGCCGGCGCGGTGACGATCACCGAGTGGCCGTGCGGGACGAACGGATGGTCGTCGGGATAGCCGGCCGGCCGGTATTCATGCTTGAGCCCGGCGATCGGGTAGGCGCACGAGTGAGGGATGTGAACCCCGGCGGAGCCGAACCCGACCCCGGCCATCGTCGCGGCCAGCATCATCGCCCCGCGCGCCTCGACGTCATCGCCGTCGGCCACCGCGCGACGCAGGTAGCGGCCCCCGAGCTCCAGCGCCTTGGCCGACCACACGTCGGCGATCGTGTTCGAGCCCTGGTAGGGCGGGCGGTCATCGGGCGTCGCCGGCCGCGGGCGGCTGTCGAACGGCCGCGACAGATACGACTCGGCCGCGTGGCAGACGACGTCGAGCCCGGTCGAGGACGTCACCTCGGCGGGCAGCGACCGCGTGAGCTCGGGATCGACGAGCGCCTGGGTGGGGCGCAGATAGCGGTGCGAGATCCCGGTCTTGACCTTGATGTCGGGAATGTCGAGCACCGCGACGGTCGTCGCCTCCGAGCCGGTGCCCGAGGTCGTCGGGATCGCCAGATGGGTGCGCAACGGCGACGGCGGCTTGCGGCCCTTGCCCACCGGCGGATTGACGTAGTCCATCACCGGCGCCGGGTGCGTCGACACGAGGTTGGCCACCTTGGCGGTGTCGATGCTCGAGCCGCCGCCGACCGACACGAACCCGTCGACCTTCTGGTCGATCGCGAAGTCGGCGGCGTCCTGGAGGGACTCGATCGTCGGCTCCACCCGGGCGCGGTCATAGACCACGACCTCGATCCCCTCGGCCTCGATCAGGCGCTTGATCCGCTCGGGGTGTCCGAGCTTGGCGACCCCGGGATCGGTGACCAGCAGCACGCGGGTCACCCCCAACCGCTTGAGTTCCCAGCCCGCATCCGCGGACGCGCCGGCGCCGTACTTCACCGGCGTCGCCTCCATCGTGAAGATCGTCTCGCGATCGGTCGCCATCGTCATCTCTCCTCGGTCAGGACCCCTGTGGGGTACAAGTTACCGTCATGACCCTCATCGACGCGTTCGCCGGCGTGGTCGGCGCCCGGCATGTTCTCACTGATCCCGACGTTCGCGCCGGCTACGAGCGCGACTGGACCGGCCGTTACGAGGGACGCGCGCTGGCGGTGCTGCGCCCCGCCGACACCGTGCAGGTTTCCGGCGTGATGGCGTTGTGCTCCGAGCAGGGCGTGGCGGTGATCCCGCAGGGCGGCAACACCGGCCTGGTCGGCGCGAGCGTGCCGCGCGCCGCGGGCGCAGGCCGTGAGCAGATCGTGCTGTCGCTGCTGCGCCTCGACACGATCGGGACGGTCGATCCGGTCGTCGGCCAGGTCACGGTCGGCGCGGGCGTGACGCTGTCGGCGCTGCAGTCCGCCGCGCGCGCGGCGGGCGAAGACGCGACGCTGGACTTCGGCGCCCGGGAGTCGTGCACGGTCGGCGGGGTCGTGGCGTGCGATGCCGGCGGCGCCCGCGCGCTGCGCCACGGCACCGCCCGCGCCCACGTCGCCGGACTGGAGGCGGTGCTGGCGGACGGCAGCGTCGTCTCGCGGCTGGCGGGCCTGGCCAAGGACAACGCGGGCTATGACCTGCCATCGCTGCTGATCGGGTCCGAGGGAACGCTCGGGATCATCACGCAGGTGCGCTGGAAGCTCGCGCCGCTGCCCGCCGCGCGGGTCACGGCGCTCGTCGGGGTGGGCTCGGCGGGCGAGGCGGCGACGCTGCTGCGGGCGCTGCGGGCCCATGCGCCGTCGCTGGACAGCTGCGACTTCTTCACCGACGAGGGGCTGTCGCTGGTGCTCGACCACCAGCGGCGCAGCTCGCCGGTGACCGAGCGCGCGCCGGTGTACGTCCTGTGCGAGTGCGCGGCGTCGTCGGACCCCACCGACGAGCTCGCCGCGGCGCTGGAGGAGGCCGGTGTCGAGGACGCGCTGATCGCCGACGACACCGCCGGGCGGGAGGGGCTGTGGTCGTTGCGCGAGGGCCACACCGAGGCGATCAACGCCGCCGGCGTGCCGCACAAGCTCGACGTCGGGATCCCCCTGCAGCGGCTGGAGGAGTTCCTGGAACGCGCCCCGGGCGCCGTGGCCGGGGCGGGCGCCGAGCGGGTCATCCTGTTCGGCCATCTCGGAGACGGCAACATCCACGTCAACGTGCTCGGCGCCGACCCCGACGACCTCGGGGTGGACGACGCGGTGATGGCGCTCGTGCTCGACTGCGGCGGGACGATCAGCGCCGAGCACGGGGTCGGCATCGCCAAGGCGCGCTGGCTGGAGCGCGCCCGCGGCCCGGCGGAGGTGGCGGCGATGCGCGCCATCAAGCGCGCGCTGGACCCCGACGGGCTGCTCAACCCGGGCGCGGTGCTCGAGGCGACGGGCTGACCGCGCGACGCGACGCACCGCCGCGCCGGGCGATCACCGGCGCCGGCGCTTGGCGGGCTTCTGCGCGGCGATCGTGAGATTCGTCGTGGCGACGCGGTGGACCGCCGTGCCGATCGTCTGGACGACGGCCAGCCTGACCGGCAGGCGGTGAAAGCGCGACAGCAGACGGCGTCCGGTCGCGTTGAGCGACAAGCGCACCGTGCTCGTGCGCCCGGCGGCCAGCGAGTAGCGCGCGCCGGCGACGGTCACCGCGCGCCGCTTGACGTGCCGGGCGCGGGTCGAGCCGACGGCCACCACCTTGCGCCCGCGCAGGAACTCGGTGGTGAGCAGCGTCAGCTTCCCGGCGCAGCGCTCGCCGGCGGGGCCGCGACAGGCGAGCGTGGCGGCGGTGCGGGTGCCGCTGCGCCGGGCGCCGGCCAGCTTGACCTGCGGCAGCGCCCCCTTGGTCGGCACGATCACCGGCGCGCTGGGCGCGATCGCGTCGCCATACGTGCCGGCGGCGGTGACCACGCAGCTGAGGCTCGTGCCCTGGTCGGCGCTGACGACGACGTACGTGGTGGCGACCGCGCCCGCGATCGCGACGCCGTTGCGCTGCCACTGGTAGGTGGGGCCGGCGACCCCGTCGCCCGAGAACGCGGCGCCGGCGCAGGTGAGGGTGTCGCCGACGAGCGCGAACCCGGCGATCGACGGCGCCGTCGCGACGGCGGCCGGCTGGTGCTGGAAGGCGCCGATGTCGCACGGGTTCGGACGGGGCACGAGGCGCTCGTCGGTGCTCAGCGGCTGTTCGGCGGGCGTCGAGGTCGGATCAAGGCACTCCCCGCCCGCCCCGAGCACCGGGCTGACCGGCGACGGCGCGAGCGTCTGCCGCGAGCCGACGGCGACCAGCGGCGGCGGCGGCAGCGCCGGGTTGACGCCGGTCAGGTCGTGGTCGGCCGCCGTGAAACCGCACTGGCCGCCGGCGTCGTCCTCGAGGTTGTAGGAGTCGCTCATCGCGGCGGTCGTGATGTCGCAGTCGGCCGAGCTCGGCGCCGCGCCGGCCGCGATGATCGTGTCGGCGATCGTGTACGGATACGGGGCGCCCATGCCGACGTCGACGTCGAGGTCGCCGGCGGCGTAGGACGCCTGGTTGTCGGCGATCGTGTCGCTGGCGAGGGTGAGCGAGGCGACCGGGCCGTAGTTCTGCACCCCGCCTCCGTAGCCCACGCCGTCGGGGTAGGCCAGCGGGGCGCCCGCCTGCGCGCTATTGGCGAACAGGGTCGAGTTGACGATCGTGACCGGGGCGTCGAACCCGCCGATCCCGCCGCCGGCGGCGTCGCCGCCGGGGGCTGAGGCGCTGCCGCCCGCCCCGCCGGTGACCGTGTTGCCGGCAACCGTGCTCGCCTCCATCGTCAGGATTCCGGCGGCGTACACCGCGCCCCCCCAGGCAAAGCCGCCGTCGCCCGGGGTGCCGCCCGGCGACGCGCCGCCGTCTCCCGCCGTGGCGGTGTTGCCCGACACCGTGCTCTGGACGATCGTCATCGTGCCGCTGCCGGTCGCGGCGATGCCGCCCCCCCATGCGTCGCCGCCAACCCCGACGTCCCCGCCCGCCGACGAGCCGCTGTCGCCGCCCTCGACGGTGTTGCCGCTCACGATGCTGGCGGTGATCGTCGTCGTCGCGGTCCCGTCGGTGTAGATGCCGCCCCCGAGCGCGGTCTGGCCACCCGCGCCGGAGCCCGCAGCGCCGGCCGCACCGGCCGCGGTGTTGCCCATGACGTCGACGAACTGCAGCGTCAGGTCTCCGTCGCTGAGGATTCCACCGCCCTGGGCCTGGCCGGCCGCCGAGCTGAGGTCACCGCCGGTGATCTCCAGGTCGGTGAGCGTCAGCGACGCCTTGGATCCCGACAGCTCGAGCACCCGGTCGACGCCGTCGGTCTGGGCGATCGTCGTCCCGGCAGCCGTGCCCGGCCCGACGCCATCGATCGTCATCGACGCGGTCACCGCCAGCTGGCCGCCGCCGGCGGCGGTGAGCTCGTACGTGCCCGCGGCCAGGCGGATCGTCGGCGCATTGGACTGCGTGTCGGCCTGGTCGATCGCCGCTCGCAGCGTCGTGCAGGTCGATGCGCCGCCCCCGTCGGGGGACGTGCACGTGCCGACCGGGCTGTCGGCCAGGCCGGTCACGGTGAACGCGCTCGCCACCGCCGCCAACGCCGGGGGCGCCCAGACGAGCGCCGCCAGCGTCACGGCGACGCTCGCCGCCAGGCGCCTCACGCGGCGCACGATCAGCCTCCGGCCGCGACCCGGGCGCCGAGCGCGTTCGGCAGGGCGCCGTCCGTGCCGGTGTCCGTGTCCGCGTCCATGTCGGTTCGTCCCACATGACGATCGTAATGTCCCGGGGTGCCGAATGGCAAAGCGGGGACGGTCACGCCCCTGGCACAGAACGAGCGTGTCGCCTCCGGGAGCCCGAGACAGCCGGTTCCGCACTACCGTGTGAGCGGCGATGTCGCACGCGCTGCTGATCATCGACGTCCAGAACGATTTCCTGCCCGGCGGGGCGCTCGCGGTCCCCGCCGGCGATCAGGTGATCGACCCGATCAACGACCTGGCCGGGGACCCGCGCTTCGCGGTCGTGATCGCCACGCGCGACTGGCATCCGCCCGACCATTGCTCGTTCGCCGCCGAGGGCGGGCCGTGGCCCGAGCACTGCGTGCGCGACACGCCGGGCGCCGCGCTCAGCGCGCGGCTGGAGCGCGGCGCGATCGATGCGGTGATCGACAAGGGCACGAGCCGCGAGGGCGCGGGCTACTCGGCGTTCGAGAGCGAGGCGCTGCGCATGCTGCTGCGCGCGCACGCCGTCGGCGACGTCACGATCTGCGGGCTGGCGACCGACTTCTGCGTGCGCGCGACGGCGTTGCACGCGCTGCGGGAGGGGCTCGGGGTGACGATCGCGCTCGACGCGGTGCGGGGCATCGACCCCGAGGCGTCGGCGGCCACCCTCCGCGAGCTCGGTGCCGCCGGCGCCGACGTGCGCTGAGCGCACCGCGCCCGGGCCCGCGCGCCGGCCCCGGACCGACGCCCCGCTCAACCGTCGGGCCACGGCGTGCCGTCGGCGAACGCGCGGCGCTCGATCTGCTCCAGCGTCTCGTCGGTGCGCCGGTCGGCGACCATCGCGTCCAGCGCCTCGGCGATCGTCGATGCCCCGACGCGGCGCATGACCAACGGCCGGCCGCTGTCCTCCTCCAGCTCAGTCCATTCCAGCTCCACGCCGGACCCGTCGCCGGGGCCGTGCTCGAGCATGATCTGCGCCCGCCAGCCGTGCGGGCACAGCTCGCTCATCAGCGCGCGGGCGCGCTGCTCGGCGCCGGCCGCGGCCCGCCGGCGCCGGCGGTGCACCCGCCACGAGCGCCGCGCGCCGCGCACGCGCGAGACGGTCAGGCCGGCGACCGGCAACAGGATCGCCCCGACGCAGACGACGAATACGATCAGCAGCACGGGGGCGAGCAGGCTGAACGGCCCCGGATGAAACCGCTCTCCCCCGAACTGGACCATGAACCCCACCACGGCAGTGCAAGTTACTCCACCGCGCAGGCCGGCCCGCGCAGCTGCCGGATCTGAGTCATCCGGCCGTCACCACCGTCGGGCGCCGGCTGTGCGCATCCCCGGTGCGGAACCGGTTGCGGTAGTCCTCGAAGCTCCAGGTCGTCAGGAACTGCCTGGCCGCTGAGCGCCCGGATTCGAACAGCGCCCGCGCCTGATCGGCGCTGATGTCGAACTGCGTGGTCCGCACCCCGAGCGTCGGGATCGGGATCGTGCGCGCGTAGTTGGCCTGCTCGACGTAGAAGCGATCGTGGGCCTGCATGACGGTGTCGGCGATCGCCTTGAGGTACTCGGCGTCGGAGGAGACCGGCTGCAGGTCGGCGTTGGGCGTCGGCGTCGGCAGCAGCGGCGCGTCCTGCTGGGGCGCGACGAGCAGCATCCCGAACGTCGGAAAGCGCGGCGGCGTGTCGTCGGGGCAGTCGAACAGCCAGACGGGGAAGTTCGACAGCAGCCCGCCGTCGACGATCACGTGCTCGGGCCCGCCCTGGGGGGACGCGACGACGACCGGCTCGAAGAACACCGGGATCGACATGCTCATCCGCACCGCGCGGGCGATCTCGAGCGTGTCGGGGTCGAGCCCGAGCGCGCCGGCGTCGCGCGGCAGGATCAGCATGCTGTGGCCGGTCAGGTCCGACGCGATCACCTGCAGCTTGTAGGCGCGCTGGTGGCCGACCGGCATCGCCGGATCGCGCAGCTGGCCGAAGGTGGTGATCCCCTTGGCCTGCAGCCGCTCGGTCATCCACTGCAGGAAGTACTTGCCGCTGTGGAGGCCGTGGAGCTTTGAGAACTCGAGCATCTCGCCCGGCAGCCCGAACCGGTTCAGGCCCGCCCGGTCGGCGAACTGCGAGAACTTCATCTGGTCGAGCACGACCTCCTCGAGCTCGTCGCCCGCGTAGCCGACCGCCACGAGCGCGGCGGTGATCGCGCCCGCCGAGGTGCCGGCGACGCACGACGCCTGATAGCCGCGGTCGGCCAGCTCCCGGAAGGCGCCGGCCAGGCCGATGCCCTTCACCCCGCCGCCCTCGAACACGAGGTCGGCTTCGAGACCGCTCTGCTGTGGACCTGCGCTCATCGCCGCTCCCTCCGTCCCCGGCGCGACGCCGCCGGGCAGCGGAGAGTCTACGACGCGGCGACCGCGCGCGGGCGCCTATGCTGCCCCGATGCCGACCGTCCTGCTCGTGCGCCACGGCCAGGCGTCCTTCGGAGGCGCCGACTACGACGTGCTGTCGCCGCTCGGAGCGCGGCAGTCAGACGTCGTCGCGGCCGAGCTCGTCGCTCGCGGGCTGACGGTCGGGCGGCTGATCACCGGATCGCTGCGGCGCCAGTGCGACACCGCGGCGCCGCTGGCGGCGGCGCTGGGCCTCACCGCCGGCGTCGACCCCCGCTTTGACGAGTACTCGATGGAGGCGATCCTCGCCGATCACTCCAGCACCCGCGCGCGCCCCAGCCGCCCGCCCGGCAGCGATCAGCCGGAGATCTCCTCGGCGGCCTTCCAGGACCTGCTCGAGCAGGCGCTGTCGGCCTGGATCGCCGCCGGCGACGCCGGCCCGCCGGAGACGTGGCCGGCGTTCGTGCGCCGGGTGCGCGACGGGCTGCGTGACGCGGCCGCCGGCCTGACGAGCGGAAGCACCGCGGTCGTGTTCACCTCCGGCGGGGTGATCGCCGCAACCGCCACGATGCTGTGGGAGCTCCCCGAGCAGGCGCTGATCACGCTCAACCGGGTCGCGGTCAATACCGCGATCACCAAGATCGTGACCGGCCGCAGCGGCGTCACGCTCGTCTCCTTCAACGAGCACGGCCACCTCGAGCACGGCGCCGAGCCGCTGGTCAGCTACCGCTGAGAGCGCGTCACAGCCCCATGTGGTCGCCCGCGTCGCCGAGCACCTCGGCGAGCGCGTCGACCATCGACGACAGCTGCTCGCGGTCGGCGATCAGCGGCGGCGCGATCTGCAGCACCGGGTCGCCGCGGTCGTCGGCGCGGGCGATCAGCCCGGCCTCGCGCAGCCGGCGAGGGAGGAAGCCGCGCAGCAGCCGCTCGCGGTCCTCGGGGCCGAACCGGCGCTCGGCGTCGCCGGCCACCAGCTCGAACGCCCAGAAGAAGCCGGCGCCACGGACGTCGGCGACGATCGGCAGATCCGACAGCTCCTGTACCAGCGCCTCGCGCAGCCACGGCTCGTGGGCGCGCACGTTCTCCAGCACGCCCTCGCGCTCGAAGATCTCCAGGTTCTTGAGCGCCAGCGCAGCGGCGACCGGGTGCCCGCCGAAGGTGATCCCGTGCAGCAGCGTGACACCTGGCTCATACAGCGGCTCGGCGACGCGGTCGGAGACGAGCACGGCGCCCATCGGGGCGTACGCCGAGGTCAGGCCCTTGGCGACGGTGATCATGTCGGGCTCCACGCCATAGCGCGCCGAGCCGAACCACTCGCCCAGGCGCCCGAACGCGCAGATCACCTCGTCGGCGATCAGCAGGATCCCGTGGCGGTCGGCGAGCTCGCGCAGGCCCTGCCAGTAGCCGGGCGGTGGGGTCAGGCAGCCACCGGCGTTCTGGACGGGCTCGGCGATGATGACCGCAACGCTCTCGGGGCCCTCGTCGGCGATCGCCGCCTCCATCTCGGTCAGCAGCACGGCGGTCAGCTGCTCGCCGGCGAGGCCGTGCAGCGGCCGAAACTGGTTGGTCCACGAGACGTGGCGGACGTCGATCGCCGGGCGCCCGAACGGCGTCTTGAACCGGTCGACGCCGGTGAACGACAGCGCTCCGAGCGTGACGCCGTGATAGGCCCGATCGCGGGCGATCGCCTTGGTCCGCTGCGGCTCTCCGCGCGCGATGTGGTACTGGCGGGCGAGCTTCCAGGCGGTCTCCACCGACTCCGAGCCCCCGGAGGTGAAGAACGCCCGGTTGATGTCTCCCGGCGCGAGCTCGGCGAGGCGCTGGGCGAGCTCGATCGCCGGCGGGTGCGCGGTCGACCAGTTGGTGTTGAACGCCAGCTTGGTCATCTGGGCGGCGGCGGTGGCGGCCATCTCCTCGCCGTGGGAGTAGCCGATCTGGGCGCAGAACAGGCTCGAGAGGGCGTCGAAGTAGCGCTCGCCGGCGACGTCGAACACGTACGGGCCCTCGCCGCGTTCGAGCACGAGCAGGCTCGAGCCGTCCGGTCCGAGCTCGCCGTTGCGCGTGAAGTGCAGCAGCAGGTGCTGCTGGGCGCGCTGCTGCAGAGACGCCTCTCGCTCGTCGTGCGTCAACGCCATCGCTGCTCACCTCCGGTCGTCGGGCTGACACGATCGTATCGTGAGGGCGCCGCCCGGCGCTCAAGCAGCGCGACCCCGAGGGCGATATTGAACCATGGCGTTCGACCGAACCGCCCTCACCGACGTCCCGGGCTCCGGCGCGGAGCAGGATCCGTCGCCGGCTCGCAAGCGGGTCCTGTTCGTCGACGACGAGCCCGAGGTCCTCGACGGCCTGCGCGACGCGCTGCGCCGCTATCGGCGGGTGTGGGACATGCGGTTCGCCGGCGGCGGCGCCGAGGCGCTGGCGCTGCTCGAGGGCGAGCCGGCCGACGTGATCGTGACCGACGTGCAGATGCCGGGGATGGACGGCGGCGAGCTGCTCACCCGGGTCCAGAAGACCCATCCGTCGACGATCAGGCTCGTCCTGTCGGGCTACACCAACACCCAGTTCGTCGCGCGCGCCTCGACCGTGGCCCACCGGATCCTCGCCAAGCCGTGCAACGTCGACGAGCTCTCGCGCGTGGTCGAGCGGTCCTGCGTGCTGCACGAGCTCACCGAGCAGACCGACCTGCTGCGCGTCGCGGCCGCCGCCACCACGCTTCCCTCGCGCCCCGGCCTGTACATGGAGATCACGCGTGCGGTCGTCGACCCGTCGACGGGTCCCGACGACATCGCCCGGATCGTCGAGCGTGACGCCGCGATGACCGCCAAGCTGCTGCAGCTCGCCAACTCGGCGTTCTTCGGGATCGGGCGCACGATCAACCGCATCCGCGACGCGGTCGTCTACCTCGGCGCCGACACGATCAAGGCGCTCACGCTGTCGGCGGAGGCGTTCAGCAAGCTGGAGCCCGACCGGTCGACCCAGGGCTTCTCGATCGATCGGTTCCAGGGCCACGCGACGCTGGTCGCGCGGATCGCCTCCGGTCTGCTCTCCGACGGCCCGGCGCGGCAGGACGCGATCACCGCCGCGCTCGTCCACGACATCGGCCAGCTCGTGCTGATCGCCGACGACCACGGCCACTGGCTCGAGCTCGTCGGCGAAGCCCGGCGCCGCGACCTGCCCCTGCACGTCGTCGAGCGCGACACCCGCGGCATCACCCACGCCGCGGTCGGCGCCCATCTGCTCTCGCTGTGGGGCCTGCCCGACGGCGTCGTCGAGGCGGTCGCCGGCCACCATGACCCCGGCGCGGTCCCGGGGCCGGCGCTCGACGCCGTCGCCGCCGTCCACATCGCCGACGCGCTCGCTCACGAAGCCCACGGTGAGGCGGTCGGCGTCCCGGAGCCGCCGCGCCTGGATACGGAGTTCCTCGCGCGCCTCGGCGTCGAGTCCGAGCTCGATCACTGGCGCGAGCTCGCCCGCGCCGCCGCCGGCGCGGCCGGGACGGCGTGATGGCGGATCGGCTCTCAGCGCTCGTGGCCGACCGTCCCAGGGTCATCGTGGTCGACGATCACCAGCTGTTCCGGAGCAGTCTCGTCTCGCTCCTCCGGGAGCGGGGCGTCATGGTGGTGGCTGAGGTGGGGATGGCGGCGGAGGCGGTCGCCTTGGCCGCGGAGCTGGCGCCCGACGTCGTGCTGATGGACCTCAACATGCCGGGAATGTCCGGGGCGGAGGCCACGCAGCGCGTCGCGGCGGTCGCCCCGCTGGTCAGCGTCGTCATCCTGACGGTGATCGCCGACGAGCGCCATGTGATGGAGGCCCTGCTGGCAGGAGCGCGCGGCTACATGCTCAAGGACTCGCCGATCGACCAGATCGTCGACGGCATCCAGGCGGCGGCGCGGGGAGAGTCGATGATCACACCTCGGATAGCGGGCCGGCTCGTGCAGCGCCTGCGTGCGCCGTCGGGCCTCGACGCGCCGCTCAGCGGCGCCGAGCTGACCCCGCGTGAACGTGAGGTGCTCGGGCTCCTGGCCGCAGGGTTCGACAATCCTGAGATCGCGAGGTCCATGCAGATCAGCCCGCATACCGTCAAGAACCACGTGTCGAGCATCCTGATCAAGCTCCAGGTGGAGAATCGGATCCAGGCCGCCGTCCGGGCGGTCCGCGGTGGGCTGCTGTGAACCGGCGCGCCGGACACGCACATGAACGCTGGTCGGTCAGGTGGGCCCTTGCCGCGGAAGCGCCCAGGCGGCACGCTGCCTTCATGAACAGCGCCGACCGCGCCTTTCACCACGAGCCCCGCGCCGGCACGTCACGCGCGCCCGGTCTCCCCCAACGTGTCGATGCGCGGATGTGCAACGCGCTGAATGACCTGTACGCCTACGCGCTCGCCCTCGATGCCGAGCGTCAGCGGGTCGGCGACCGCTTGCGCCGGTTCGCCGAGGACGACGCGGCCGCCGCGCTGCTCAGCGACGATCGTTCGGCCCTCGCCGCCGAGATCGGCCTGCTGCGCCGGACGATCGCCGCCCTGCGTCAGCTCGCAGATCCCGCCGGCGACCTTCTGTAGCGTGCCCGGGCAGCGGTCAGCGGACGGGCAGCCGCGGCCCCCCCACACGAGCACGGCGCCGACCCGGGTCGTCCTGCTGGGCGGCGGCCACGGAGTGGCATCGGTCGCGGGCGCTCTCAACGGCGCCGGGTTCGATCTCACCGCCGTTGTGTCGATCGCCGACGACGGCGGCTCCTCGGGCGCGCTGCGGCGCCTCTGGGGCGGCCCGGCGGTCGGGGACATGAGACGCTCCTTCATCGCCCTGAGCGGCGATCACGAGGTGCTGGCGCGGGGGTTCGCGCGGCAGCTGAGCCTGAAGCCGTTCGGAGTGCATCCGGTCGGCAACCTCGTTCTCCGATCGATCGCCGATGCCTTCGGTGATCTGCAGGAGGCGAGCGACTGGCTCGCCGAGCAGCTGGGCGTACCAGGCCGCATCCTTCCGGCGACGACGGAGCCGGTCTCGCTGCTGGCCGAGGCCGGCGACATGGTCGTTCGCGGTGAGTGCGAGATCGGCGCCGGGCGGGTCCGGATCTCTCGCGTGCGCTTCGACCCCGAGTTGCCGCACAGCCCGCCGGCGGCCATCGAGGCGATCACCGACGCTGACTGGGTGCTCCTCGGCCCGGGCTCGCTGTTCACGAGCGTGCTCGCCGTGTGCGCCCTCCCCGACGTGAGATCAGCGCTGGCGCGTTCGGCCGCCAAGGTGCTGTGGATCACCAACCTGGAGGCCGACGGCGGAGAGACCGCCGGCATGACCGCCGCCGAGCACCTTGCCACGCTGCGCCACCACGGGGTCCGGTTGGACGCCGTTCTGCACGACCCCGAGGCTCCACTTCATCTCACGATCCCCGAACTCGCCGGCGAACACGAGCTCGAGGTCTTCTCCCACCCGCTCCAGGGACCAGACCCCGGGGTCCACGACCGGGCCCTGCTGCGGACAGCGCTCGAGCACCGGTTCGCGGCTCGGGGCCCGTTACTCGACGGTCACCGTCTTGGCGAGGTTGCGCGGCTGATCGACGTTGAGCGCTCGCGCGCGGGCCAGGTGATAGGCGAACAGCTGTAGGGGCACGATCGCCAGGACGACCTGCAGCAGCGGATCGGTCTTCGGGACGTAGACGATCTGCTCGGCGTGCTCGGCGATCTCCTTGCAACCCTCGGTGGCGACGGCGAGCACGCGCGCCCCGCGCGCCCGGACCTCGGACAGGTTGGAGAGCAGCTTCGGCATGACGCCCTCGTCGGTGGCCACGCACACCACGGGCGTGTCGGGGCCGAGCAGCGCGATCGGCCCGTGCTTCATCTCGCCCGCGGCGTACGCGTCAGTGGGCACATACGAGATCTCCTTGAGCTTCAGCGCCCCCTCGAGCGCCACCGGCAGGCCCGACAGGCGACCGAGGTACAGGAAGAACGCGCTCCACGCGAGCCTCTCGGCGAGCTCGCGGACCCCGTCGTTGACCGATTCCACCACGTCAGCGACGCGCCCGGGAAGCAGGTTGAGCTCGCCTTCCAGGTCGGCCAGCTCGGTATCGGACATCGACTCGTGGGCGCTCGCCAGGGCGAGCGCGAACACGTACAGGAGCGCGACCTGAGAGACGAACGTCTTCGTCGCGGCCACCCCCATCTCGAAGCCGGCACGCGTATACATCACCGCGTCGGAATCCCGCGTCGCCTGGCTGCCGGCCGCGTTGGTGATCGCCACCACCGTCGCCCCTCGGGACCGAGCGAGGCGCATCGCCGCCAGCGTGTCGGCGGTCTCCCCTGACTGGGTGATGCCGAGCACGAGCGTCCCGGGCGGGATGATCGGGTCCCGGTATCGAAACTCAGAGGCGACGTCGACCTCGACCGGGATCCGCGCCCACCGCTCGATCGCCATGCGTCCCGCGAGGCCGGCGTGATATGACGAGCCGCACGCGACGATGATGATCCGGTCGACCGCGCGCAGCCGGTCGGTGTCGAGCGCGTGGCCGCCCGCTGCCGCGCGATCCGCACGCCACAACGCGACGGTCTCGGCGATGGCGACGGGCTGCTCGTGGATCTCCTTGAGCATGAACGTCTCGAAGCCCTCCTTGTCGCAGCCGTCATCCTCCCAGTCGACCTCGGTCGACTCGGGGCGGTGGGGGAGCCCGTCGACATCGAAGACCAGCAGCTCGTCGGGCCGCAGGACGACGATCTCACCGTCGTGCAGCACCGCGACCTCGCGCGTGTGGGTGAGGAACGCCGAGATCGACGACGCGATGAACATCTCGCCCTCGCCGATGCCGACGACCAGCGGACACTCGCGCCGCACGCCGACCAGAGTGTCGGGCTCGTCCTCGCACATCGCCACGAAGGCGTAGTGCCCCGACAGCATGGCCGTCGTCAGCCGGACGGCGTCGGCGAGGTCCCCGTCATAGTGACGTGCGACGAGATGTGCGACAACCTCGGCGTCGGTCTGGGAGCGGGACTCGGTTCCTTCCTGCGCAAGGACGTCGCGCAACTCGAGGTAGTTCTCGATGATCCCGTTGAGCACGATCTGAAAGCGTCCGCTCGTGTCGGCGTGCGGGTGGGCATTCTCCTCGGTGACGGCGCCATGGGTCGCCCATCGCGTGTGCCCGACCCCCGTGGACACCGTCGCCGTCGCCGCGCCTGCGCCGCGCGGGGTCGCGCGCACCGTCGCGTGAGCAGCCAGTGCCACGCTCAGCGCATCCAAGTTGCCGACCGCCCGCACGCAATGAGTGCCGCCGTTGTCGCGCCACGCCACCCCCGCCGAGTCATAGCCTCGGTATTCCAACCGCTTCAAGCCTGCGAACAGAACCTCCTGTGCGCGCCGGCGTCCGACGTAACCGATGATTCCGCACACGGCGGACTCCTTCCTGGTCGTCTGGGAATGTCCCGTGATTACACGGACAGGAGCGGCCGCCTCACATGGGGGTCCCGGGCGTACCGGCGTTCATGCTCTGATCGCTGATCGCCCTCCTCAAGCCGCGTCCACCGGCGGCCGACTACCTGGATATGGCTTCGCACATCAAGCCAAAGGTGATCGTGGTCGACGACCACGAGCTGTTTCGCGGCGGCCTCGTCGGCCTGCTCGACGAGCGCAACGTGGAGGTCGTGGCCGAGGTTGCCAGCGCCGGCGACGCGCTCGCGGCGGTCTCCGAGCGCGAGCCCGACGTGGTGCTGATGGATCTCAGCCTGCCCGACATGTCCGGGATCGAGGCGACCCGCCTGCTGGCGATCCAGGCGCCGTCGGTGCGCGTGGTCGTGCTCAGCGTCATGGCCGACGACCAACACGTCATCGATGCGCTGCAGGCCGGCGCCTGCGGCTACGTCCTCAAGGACACCCCGATCGATCAGATCGTCGCTGCCATCGACGCGGCGCTGCGGGGCGAATCGCTGATCTCGCCCCGGATCGCGGGGCGTCTCGTCCGGCGCCTGCGCCAACCTGCCGGCAGCGAGCCGGAGGCGGCGACGCCGGTCCTGACCGACCGCGAGCTGGAAGTGCTCGAGCTCCTCGCGCGCGGCGTCGACAATCAGAAGATCGCTCAGACCTTGTTTCTCAGCGAGCACACGATCAAGAACCACGTGTCCAGCCTGCTCGTCAAGTTCGACGTTGACAACCGTCTCCAAGCCGCGGTCCGCGCCGTCCGAGCCCGGATCGTCTGACGCACTACAGCAGGCTTCCCTCGGGGTCGGCGCGACAGCGCACCATCTGGATCTTGGCCCGCAGGACGGCGAGCGCGGCGGTCAGTTCGGTGTGCCGCCGCTCCAGGACGGAGCGCTCGGACCGCGAGCACCCAACGCGTAGAGATCGGAGGGGATCCCCGTTCAAGCCGCTGCTCCGCGACTGTCGCGCAGGTCAGTCGCGGTAGGCAGCCACGAACCGTCAGTGCCGGTGGCGCTGTCAGCCGGCGCCGCGACGGCGCTCGCGGGCCCGCGGGCGCTGAGGCGCTGCCGCGCGGCGCCGATCGCGGCCTCGGCCTCGGCGGACGCGCGGTTGAGCCCGTCTCGCATCACCAGGACGTCGGTGAGCGCGCTCCAGGCGTCGTCCTCGTTCTCGACCTCGGCCAGCGCGACCGTGAGGTGGCGCATGTGGTCGATCACCGCGCCAAGGTCCGCGGGGCGATGGCATTCGGTCTTGAGCCGGGCGACCTGCTCGCGTAGCAGGATGAGCTCCAGCGTCATCGGCTCCTCGCTGCCGCGGGCCTTCTCGTGATACGCGCCCGCCTCGCCGCGGACTGCAGCCGTCCTCCGCCAGAGACGCTCGAGCCGCGCGCGGGCCGGTCGCCGCGATCCGGTCAGCAGCACAGACGCCGGGTGGTCGGCGCCGGGGGTGACTGCCGGTTCGGCGGCGTGTGGCAGCAACTCCAGCGCTGCGGCGGTGTGGGCGATCTCCATCGGTTACTCCATTCGTACCTTGTGCTTTGGATTGGCGTACCGGAGCGCCCCACCTGAGCGAGCCGCGTCATGTCACACCGGTCGATCAAGGGTCGCACGGGTGTGTGTCACGGTAAATGACCCCACCTGCGCAATCCTGTTCACGACCTGAACGGCGACCGCGGGTGCAACTCGGCTACTGAATCCAGAGCGTCGTTGCCAGCAGCCGGCCGGAGCGCGTGAGCAGCGCGGCGAGCAGCGGCACGGTGAGTAGGACGCCGACCGTGGCCCCCGCGATCAGGCCACCTCCGGCGAGGCCCGAGTGCACCAGGTGCGGCCATGCGTACTCGACGGCGAGCGCGGCTGTCACAGCGACCAGCGCCGCGCGGTGGCGGCCGAGCGATTCGAGCAGGCCGACGAGCGTGCTCACCAGGGCCATCGCCCCGAACGCGACGAACACGCTCGGCGCGTCGGTGCCGTGCGTCCACGAGTCGGCGGCGAGCACCACTCCCGAGAGCACGATCGTCGCGCCGACGAGACGAGCGAGGGCGCCGATGAAGATCGCCATCGCCGGATCGCGGACCGCCATCCGGCTCGCTCCCCCGAGTGACACCCCGCGCAGCCCCCGCGGAACCGCCTCGTAGAGGTTCCAGAGAAAATACCCCCCCCACAGGCTGCCGATCACCGACGGGACCAGAGCGATCGCCGGATGCACGCCGTGCACGCCCCACCCCAGGCTCGGATCGCCGACGAGCAGGATCCCGACGCAGGCCCCGAGCAGGGCGGCCAGCAGGCCGCGCCGAGCCGGACCGGGTCGCTCGTCGCTCGGCATCCGTCGCGTCAGCACCGCCACCACGCAGCCGACCACCGTCAACGCGGTGAGCCCGCCGAGGACGCCGTAGGCCGAGGCGTGGTCGTCGAGGCCGATCGACGACGCCACGAGCGACGCCGCATACGGCCCGCCCCAGCCGCGGCGGGTCATCACCGTGCCGGCCACCCAGATCGCAACCAGCATCGCGGCGATCGGCCCCCAGCGCCCGAGCAGCAGCAGCGCAAGCTCGACCGCGATCCCGATCAGGCCGCACCGCAAACCGTCGCGCCCCAACATCGTCAGCCCCGTGCGGCGGCTGAGGTACCGGCTGCGCAGCCCCCACTGGAGTGCGACTGCGACCGGCAGCGCGACCCGGATCGCGTCGCCGAAGGTGTGCACGCCGAGCGCTCGACTCAACGGCCGCGCCCACGCGGCGACCGAGAGGATCGACAGCACGAGCGCGATGCCCTCGACGACGACGCCGTGTTGCTCGTCGCCGTCGACCTGATCGACCCGGCCGTTGATCCGCAGCGGCGGGATGCCCCGGGGCAGCAGGTTGCGCGCTGCGGCCATCGCCGTGCGCGCGGGCCGGCCGCCCCATGCCTCGAGGACGACCGTCGCCTCGATGACATCGCGCGGAGGCCGTCCGAGGCGAGCGTCGACGACGGCGGACGCGTGCGTGTCAGCGGCGCGCTTCATGCCGCCACCTCGCCGATCAGCTCGTCGATCAGGTCTCGATAACTGCTCGCGCACCGGTCCAGCGTGTACCGGCGATGGAGGCGCTCGTATCCGCGGCGGCCGAGCGCGGCCGCGAGCTCGGGGTCGCCCAGCAGCGTGACGACCGCTCCCGCCAAGCCGTGGACGTCGCCCGGCGCCGCCACGATGCCGCAACCTCGGAGGATCCCGGGAACGCCACCGACCCCGGTTGATACCGCCGGCCGACCCTGAGCCATCGCCTCGAGCAGCGTCATCGGCATCGCCTCCGAGATGCTCGTCATCAGGACGAGATCTCCGCTGCGGATCACACCGTGCGGATCGGTCGTCCTGCCCATGAAGCGAAACCGGTCGCCGAGGCCGAGCTCCGTTCGCATTCGCTCGCAGGCCGCCGCGTAGAGCTCCTCTCCCGCGGTGGGCGGCCCCCAGTACTCAAAGCGTGCCTCCGGCATCCGCCGGATCACCTCCTGGGCGACGAGCAGCATCGTCTGGACATCCTTGAGCGGATCGACCCGGCCGATCACGACGACCCGGTTGGCGTTGGGAGCAGGAGTGGGCTCGCCGACGGGGTGGATCCCGTTGGGAATCACCCGGATCTTCGACGGATCGACACCGAGGCCCCGTTCCCACTCGCCGTTGGCTTCGGTGACCGGCGCGATCATGTCAGCGACCCCGTACGCCGCTCGGGTCAACCCGAGCGCGATCCGGGTGGACATGTGGCGCTCTCCCGGCGACGCGACCGTGTCGCGCACCGAGGCGAGATATGCCTCCCGCACATACACGCCGTGCTCGGTCAGCAGCAGGGGCGTCCCGTGGAGGGCCTTGTGGACGAGCCCCGGGATCATCGCCCAGCCGGCCGCGGTCACATGAATGAGGGAGCACGGCGGCGTCGGCACGGCAGCTGTCCGCGCGATCCAATAGAGCATCTGGTACAGCCTTGCGGCCTCGATCGCATCGTAGATCGGCGCGGCCAGCGTGTCATCGTGCTCGCCGCCGAGCACATCCTCGAGCGCCTCCAGGTACGCCTCCCACGAATCGCGGCTGCGAAACTCGCGCCGGATCTGATCCGGATGCCGGCGGCAGTGGACGAGCACTTCGGTGAGAGTGGACAGCCCGCCCTCCCACGGCAGCAGCCCGCGGAGCAGCCGCGCACAGATCGATGCCTGAGGCTCCCGGCGCGCCCGGGTCAGCCGGCTGGGCGGGGGATCCTCCGACCACAGCTCGATCGGCCGCAGGAGCCGCGCGTTGGCCGCAAGCGCGAAGTTCTGCTGTCGGCGCTTGCCCCCGGCCACGAGCGGCAGGATCTCCCAGTCGATCTGCTGCAGGCCACCGATCACCGCATCGCACCATGAGCTGACGCCTCCGATGGCATACGGATAGGTACCCTCGGTGATCATCAGCACCCGGTGGCGCTGCCGGTCCCGGGATCGAGCCCGAAAGCGCGACGCTCGCAGCGGGATGACATTGGTGCTGTCGTTGCTCGTTGACATCTGTGGTCTCGGTCTCCGTCTCGGCGGCGGGTGGCGGGTGGCGGATGCGGCAGCTCGTGCTCGCGTCGGAAGTGGATTGTGGGTCCGCGCGCCGATCGTCCCCAGGGGTCGGCGGCGTGATCCGCGTTCAGTCCCCTGAACTGCAGCAGGCCGGGCAACGGGTTGGCGACCGCCCCTTCCCGCGCGAGCATCCTCGACGGTCAAGATGATGCGGATTGGCGATGACGGTCCGGTGCGCGGCGTGGAGATGAGGATCGCGCTCCTCGGGCTCACCGGAGACGAGCCGTCCATCGGCGCCTGGCAGATCGCCCTCCGGCGCACGGGAGCAGCCTTCGACACGTTCGCGCTCACGCGTCCCCGGCACCGTCGTTGGCTGATCGATGCGCTGCGCGCGGCGCGGATTCAGGCCGTCATCGTCGACGGGACGCACGTGCTCGACGAGACATTGAGCAGCGGGCAGCGCAGCGCGTTCGACGAGCTCGCCGCTGCGCACGCCTGCCGTCGACTCATCGCCGACGCCTATCCGGGCCCCCGCCTCGGTTTACATCCGCCGCCATGGGCGGGACCGCTGGACGGCCTGTCGGCAACGGTGACGGCGACCGGGCGGCGCGTCTTCAAGTACCTCACCGGACAGCTGGCGATGCAGGCCGGAAGCTGGGGCTATCCCTCCCTGCCGATCAGCTCCGCGCGGTTCGACACGCTCCTGGCGATGCCCGACGGCGCGGCGCTGCTCGGGATCCACCGGCGTGCCGACGGGGGCGAGGAGATGATCCAGGCGTTCGCCGCCAACGCCGAGCAGAGTCACGCCCAGTTGCTGCGCCCCGGGCAGCTGCGGTGGATCACCCGCGGCACCCATCTCGGATGCGAGCGCCATTTCCTGGCGCTGCACGTCGACGACGTGCTGCTCGCCAACCATTCGTGGAACGAGGTCACTCACGCCAGCGACACCGTCCAGGGCACCGCCGCTCGCATGACGGCCGGTGACGCGCAACGCGCGGCCGACTGGTCACGCTCACGCGGGTTGCGCCTGGACCTGGCGTGCAACGGGAGCGGACACGCTCGCCACGCGACGCTCGGTGGCGATCGACTGCTCAGCGCCCTGTTGCGTGAGCGGGACACGTTCGGATGGCTCAATCACACCTACGAGCATCTCGACCTCGACCGGCTGCCCTTCGCCGCCGTGTGCGCCGAGATCGAGCGCAACGTCGACTGGGCGCGCCGGGTCGGGGCACCGCTGGAGACCGGCTCGCTCGTCACCGGCGCCCACACCGGCTTGGCCAACCTGGCGGCCGCGCCGCCGCGACCTGAGAATCCGGCGCTCGCCGCCGCGCTGCAGGCCAGGGGAATCAGCGTCATCGCGTGCGACGCGTCCCGGCCCTACCGGAACCGCGCCGGCACGGTCACCGAGCCGGGCGAGCCGTTCTCGGTGGGCTCCGCGCTCGCCGTGGCTCGGCATCCGTCCCGGCTGCCGTTCGACGCCATGACGCCGGCGCAGGCCATGGACCGATTGCGCTGCACCGGCGTCGTCGACAGATCGTCGACCTGGAAGCAGATCGTGTCCGCAGAGGCGACGCGGATCTTCAACGCGATGCTCAGCAATGATCCGCGGCCGCACTACGCGCACCAGAGCAACCTGATCGGCGGGGACGCCCTCCTCTATCAGCTCGTCGACGCCGTGCTGCGCCGCCACCGCGCCGCGGTGACCGCGACGATGCCGATCGTCGCGCCGGCGTTCGCCGAGATCGGCGAGTGGACGAGGAACTGGCTCGCGTTCCGCGCCGCGCTCGGCGTCGGCGCGATCAGCGCCTACACCGACGGAGCGACCGTGACGATCGTCAACCGCACGACGGCGGCGGTCGCCGTGCCACTCACCGGCGTTCGCGCGGGCGCGCTCTATGGCGGCGCGCGATCCGCCTGGCTGCCGGCCAACCCCGGGGAGACCGCCCTGGCGGTCGACACCTGAGGCTGTGATCTCCATCGCGCGGCGGGAACACCGAGGCCCGTCGTGAGTCGTCGGCGTTCAGGCCCTGAACGAAGCGCCAGCGACCTCGCCCATGGGCGGTGGCCGCGCCCGGTTGAACACTGGCGACGTGATACAGAACCTCTCCCCACTCCTGTGGCGCTGCGCCGGCCCCGCCGCGCTCGTCACCGCCGTGCTCGCGGCGGGCTGCGGCCAGAGCGCGAACCACGTGTCCCGCTCGCCGGTCACCACGCCCACGACCACGGCCACGACTCAGACAGCGTCGAGTGCAGCGGCCGCGGTCCGGTCGACCGTGTCCGTTCGACGGCCGGCCGCGCGTACTGACTCCACGGCGGGCGGCGTCCGCGTGGACGGCACCATGGCCGTGATCCGGGCGGGCACGGTGATCGCCCGGTTCGCCGGAAGCGGCAACCGGGTGCTGGGCTCGGTGAACGCGCGGACCGCGGTCGTGCTCCAGTGGCGCGCGTCCGGCCGCCCGCTCACGCTGCTGACGGCGGGCGGCTTCCCGATCGTCGAGAGCGCGAACGGCGCGGGGCGCATCAGGCTTCTGCGCGGTGATTATCGGGGGTTGCGGATCGTGACTGCGCAACGCTGGAGCGTCGAAGTTCGTGTCGCCCTGTGACCCGGCCGCCGCGGCGGCCTCGGACCCGCTCCGTGTTCCCCTTCGCCGTTCAGTCGTGAACGGCAGACGAGCAAGCACAGCGATTGCCGCGGATGGCCGGACAGGACACTGTGCATTACGTCACCACTACAGGCAGGACGTCGAGACGCGTGAGTCGTGTGTCGAGATCGAACCGAATCCGTCAGAGCATGGAGGCTTTCAGTGAATGGTCGTGTCAACAATCAGAGCAGGGCAACGCCGGCCGGTCTGGTCAGGCGATGCCTGACGACGCTCTCCGTAGCGCTGGCGACGTCCGGGATGATCGCCGCCACCGCGGGGTCTGCTTCGGCCGCCACGCCCACCCCTCGGATCGATCTGAAGGTGCTGTTGCTCGGGACGACGGCGACCGATCCGGACTTCCTGGCGTGGGAGGGCGCGCTGCAGCGTGAGGGGGTGAAGTTCGACACGGTCGTGGGCTCCGCCAACTCCTCGGTCACCTCGGCGACGCTCGTCGGTGCGCCGCTGGCCGACGGGACGCCGGTGGCCAAGTACGACGCGATCATCGAGTCGGTGGGCGGCCTGATCGACTGTTCCGCGAGTCCCTGCACGTCCTATCTGACCTCGGCCGAGCAGACCGCGATCGAGCAGTACGAGCACGAGTTCAACATCCGCCAGATCACCGGTGACATCTATCCGGCCACGACCTACGGCATGAACGCCCCTGCCGTCTCCGGGGCCCTTGACGGCGTGTCGGGCACCCTCACGGCTGACGGCCAGACGGTGTTCCCGTACCTGAAGTCCACTGCTGCCATCACGATGGACACCGGCACCTACGGTTACGAGGC
>JBELAG010000319.1:0-6779 GCA_049509055.1 Solirubrobacteraceae bacterium | reverse complement strand
CCGCCGCGGGTTCGGCTACCACTCACCCGACGCCGTCATCGCGCTCGCGATGCTCTCACTCGGCGGGCTCTGCCCACCCCTACCAGGACGCTGACAGCACCCACGGTTGCGTCAGTAGCTTCAAAATTGAGTGGGTCTCCGAGCATCCCCCATGGTCAGAGTGAGAGCGCGGTTGTGGTCCTGAGCGGGCTCTTCGTGCCGGGAACGGGCTTTGCAAGTCGGGCACGAGTGGACCGAGCCGCAGAGGCAGCTGCCGTGACCGCAGGTCGCCCCCCTGGGGCGACGTTCATCCTAGTCAGCGGAGCTGGCCCGGGCAGTCAACGGACGGGCCGAAGGGCGAGCGCGGCGAGCCGCGCAGCGGCGTCCGTGACGGCACAGAACAGCCCTGCCACCAGGCAGATCGCGTCCGACCGGGTCCCGATCTAGCGCGGCCCTTCGCACCGGCGCGATGCGCGATCCGCGCGTGTTGCCTCAAGCGTCGTGAGCGTCGGCCGACCTCCCGGGTCGCTCGGTCCCGTGGCCGGAAGCCCCGACACCCGACCACATCGATGTCAAGAGAGCCGCGAGGTCGGAGGCGCCGAGCGGAAGCGACGTCGGCATCGCGGTCCCGTCTTCGATTCGATGGAATAAGCGCCATCGGGCAAGCGTCTCTCCGGCTAGTGCACCTTCACGATCTCATTTGAGCGCCACCGGCGACTGACGGCGCCCGGACCGCGGCCGGGAACGGTCGGTCGCTCGCGACGGCCAAAGGAGCGCGTGACCCTGCGCAGAACCGCATTTCACGCTCACCTATCTACGGGAGAAGCCATGAAGAGCAAACACGCACGGCACGGGAGCTGGATCACCGCGACCTCGGCCTTGGCCGCGGTACTACTCGGCGCCGTACTCGCCGCCGCGCCGGCGACGGCCGCGTCGATCGGCCCGGACTATCTGTACAAGGTTCGCGACACGAGCATCGCGGCCAACTGCATCGGCTCTCACAGCACCTATCTCGGGACGGTGGCTCTGAACCCCTACTTCGCCTACGGCAACACGGACTTCAACACGACCAGCGGAAACGCGCTCGTGGTCGAGACCTACGAGGAGCTGGCCTTCAGCAGCGCATACAAGTACCTGTCCTGCGTCGACGGCGACTTCGACTTTGTCTACGACGGCGACCAGCCGGTGGAGCGCAAGGTCGCCGTGATCTGGGACTGCTATGGGGACTCGTGCATCGGCCCTGTCAATCACTATTACGGGTGGTCAAACGGCTGGTCGTGACCCACCGGGATGCGCTCCGGCGTCAGCGGGCATCCGAGCAGCTGATGGCGGCCCGTCGGCTCCGGATCGGCCGGGGGCTCACGCGAGGTTTCGGGAGGAGCAGTGCGGCCTCCCGGAACCTCGAGCCCCGCGGAGAGACGTGCGCTCGGTGCGCGAGGCGCTGACGGAGCGGGCAGCGACACCGCCGACCATCGCCCGCCGCGCGTGAACGACTCCGCGTGGCGGGCGGCAGGCACCGCGGTTCGCGGCCAGGCCGGGCGAGGAACGACTCACGGATTCATGTTGCACCCGGCGAGTCCTGTCACTGTTTCCCGGTCAGCTTGCCGGCGGCGAATCGACGTCGCCTCATCGCAGCGAGTCGAGGACGTCTATGACGCGTGAGGGCTGCGTGTCCGGGTTCACGAATGCCAGGCGCAGCACGATGCGACCCTGCCACTCGGTCGGCACGCACAGGATCACCCCCTCCTTCGCCAGCGCATCTGACCACGCCGCGTACGCATCATCGTCCCAGCCAGGCCGCTCAAACAGGAGCACCGAGAGCTCTGGCTCGCAGACAAGTTCCAAGTGGTCACAGGCTCGTATCGCGGCGGCGACCGACCGCGTTGTCGCAAGCGTGCGCTCGATCGCCGCGACGTAGCGGTCGGTGCCGTGGGTGGCCAGGCTAAACCAGAACGGCAGCCCCCGCGCGCGACGGGACAGGTGGATGGCGAGGTCGGACGGGTTTGCGGCCTGGCGGTCGATTTGGCCCAGGTAGCCCGCCGTTTGTGAGTGCGCCGCGCGCGCCGGCTCGGGATCGCGGTAGAGCAGCGCACAACAATCGTACGGGGCAAACAACCACTTGTGCGGATCCACGATGAAGCTGTCCGCCAGCTCAACGCCGTCAAACAGGCGACGCACGCTGGGCGCGGCCAGTGCCGCGCCGCCGTAGGCGCCGTCCACGTGCAACCACACCCGGCGCTCGGCGCATGCCGCCGCCACGGTCGCCAAGTCGTCGACCAGCCCAGCGTTGGTCGTGCCGGCGGAGGCCACCACAGCGAAAACGTCGTCGGGCTCATCCCCGAGCGCCGCGGCGAGCGCGTCGCCGGTGAGGTGGCCACGCGCGTCCTCGCGCACCTCGACGATCCCGACGTCCAGCACGCGCGCTGCGACCCGGATCGACGAATGCACGTCGGTGGTGCAGGCCAACCGCCACCCGCTGGGTGGGCGCGCTCCGCGGCGGGCCAGAGCGGAATCCCGCGCGGTGGTCAGAGCGGAGAGATTGCCGGCCGTTCCGCCGGCGACAAAACAACCGGCGGCGCTCGCCGGCCACCCCAGCAACTCGATGATCCATCCCAGCGCCTCATTCTCGGCAAAGATCGCGCCCGCGCCTGCCTCCCAGATACCCGCGAACACGTTCGCCGCGCTGGTCACGAGGTCAAAGGCCACCGCAGCGCGTGTCGGCGCCGACGGGATGTAGGCGAGATTCATCGGATCATCCTGCGAACGCGTCGCCGGCAACAGGACCTCGCGAAACACGCGCAGCGCCTCGTCGCCCCCGATTCCGGCAGGCGTGACGGTGCAGCCGGCCGCCGCGGCCAGCTCCGAGGCCGAGCGCGCCGTCGTCTTGGAGTCAGTTGGCCGTCCGACCCGCTGCGCCGCCCACTCCACCGCGGCCCTGACCACCTCCGTCTCGTCGCCCCAGATCTCGTCAATCACGCCACGCATGATGCCAAAGCACACCGATCCCTCACCGGAGGCGCAAGCTCAAGCCGCTCGCCCGGCACGAGCGCTGGGAGCCGCGGTCAGCGGGCGTTCAAAATGCGGTCGGCGAGATGGAAATGCAGCGCTGCCGGCAGCGATGCACCTGCTCTATCCAGCATCAGCGCGCCGTGAGAACACCACGGGGCTGCTCCGGGTTTCAACGACCACGCCCTACCGCTGGAGGCGCTGAAGCGCCTGTCTGAGGAAGCTGCGTCGAGACCGACGCCCGGCGCCTGCCTTGTCCCGGCGCCCCGATGGCGCAGGGCCTGTGGGGGGCGCCGGCGCGGGCCCGTGCAGACTGGCACGACGTTGGCGCGGCGGCGCGCCTACTCGTCGCTCCGCCGCCGATGGAGAACATGCTCGGCACCCGGCTCAAGTCGAGTGCTCGGGCCAGCCTGTCGCCTCGAAGACGGCGATTGGGTCGAGGTAGTCGCGCCAATGCACCACCTTTTGGTCGCCAATGGTGACGATGGAGACAAATCGGTTGTCGTATGGCCGCCCGGCCTGGACTGATTCGCCGTGCACCTCGTATTCCAGGATGACGACCGACGCGTGCGGGTCTCGGTAGACGCGAAGGTTGTCGGCGCTGTGCACTCGCATGTAGTCGCCGTAGGCGCTGTAGAGGTCGATGACGTTTTGGCGTCCGTTCACACGTCTGGGGTAGCCGGGCACGGAGATGACGTATTCGAAGATCACGTCGTCGGCGAGGAGATCGAAGTAGTCCTCTCCGTCGACCAGTCCGTTGAGCCCCTCGCGGATGATCCGGAAGAACGGACCGTCGGCACCGAAGTTCGAGCTGTCATTGGTGTACTTGGTCATCGCCGCTCCTTGGTGGGTCGCGTGGCGAGCCGGACCATCCGCCGGCCGCGATGGAGTCCCCGGGGAACGTCACCAACCGCAGATGGCCAAGGTGGACAACCGCGAGCGCGCTCCGCGTCTGGGCATCGGTTCGCAGTTGCTGGGCGTAGGCCGCCAGCAGACCGGCGATTCGGCCCATGCCGAACCAGCGTAGCCGCGCGAACTGCAGCCGCAGGAGACCGGTGAGATCCAGCACGAGGTCGGTGGCCCAACCGATACCAGTTCCCGGGCCGCGCTGACCAGGCGCTCGCGGTGCCTGTGCTGACAAGCCCGTAGTCTCAGGGAACGTCGCAGTCGGTGTCCGCGACCGTTCGATGGCCGGCGATGACGGTCGCGTCGCCGATGCACTCGCCGTCGTGCAGTTCATACGTGCCGGCCGGAAGGACCAGTGCGTAGCCGCCGCCGCCGGCCAAGTCCTGGCTGGCCACCACGTATCCACTGGCGGAAGTCGCGGTGACGGTACTGGATCTGCTCTGGCACTGATCGATACCCGGGGCCGGGCCGCCTTGGAGGTAGACGCCGCCGTCGATCCAGCCGTCGCCGGCGGGAAGCTCCGTCGGCGCTGGCGCAGGGTGGCAGCGCACGATTGCGGAGCCGACGAGCACCGACGCGGCCGCGCTCGCGGCGATCGGTTGTCGTCCGGAGAGCAGCACCGCTCGTAGCTGAAACGGCGTGGCCCGGACGTGCCAGTGCAGCATGTACTTCTCGCCCCCTACGGACACGGTGAGCAGCGCGTGCCACGCGGCGGTGGTGCGCCCCTGCAACTGGATGCGGGCGTGGGCCGGTGGGTGGGTGATGGTGCCCGACACGGTGACCATTTGGCCCAGCCGAACCGTCTCGCCATAGCCCGGCCGAACAGGCTGGCCGGCGATCCTGCCAAGCGTGATCGCGGCGGTCGGGCTCGCAGCCGCAATCGCGGTCAGAGAGGCGAGCGTCATCGGCGCGACGATGATTGCCGCCGCCGACGACATCCTCGTGATTCCTGGCACGGGCTGAAGTATCGCGCCAGACAGCGATGAGGGCGGTGGCAGGTCCTGGGGGTCGCCGCGAAGCCCCATACGCGCCAGGGCGGCAACCGCTGTCGTCGGCACGCTTGCGGCACTGTCCGGCGGTACTCACGCGATCGCCTGTGGCTGCCGATAGATGGCTGGATGGACGGTTTCGATCACACAACGGACTCTGACTACAGCGATTGCGACGACGCTGAGCGCCAATGGGCGTCCGACCGGCCGGATTGCCTGGTCCTGCCGCCGTTGTCGCTGATGGAGCAGTTCGACTTCGAACGGGAGCTGGAGCGGATGCTCTGCCCCTACCAGCCGCCATCCGTCGACGACTACTACTGTTACTGACGGCTCATTGCCGTGGGCGGTCCCACGCACGCTCGCTCGCCGTCGTCGCCGACGGACCGGCTGGGAGCGTCAACGGCCTCGCGGTCGTGCGCTCGCGAGCGATCGTCTGCGATCGACGCTTCGAGATGCGCGTCAGGGGTGGGCGCCGCAGCGGCCGGGCGGCGGCGTGGGTTCGTCCTGCTCGTGAGAGCATGGCGTGCTCGAAGCCGGTCGTGGAGCGCCGCTTTGCTTTGCGCGCGCTGCTCGTAGGCCCGAAGGGTCAGCAGCAAGCGATCGACCGCCCGGCCGGTCGCTTGTCGTCGGTGGCTCTCGAGACGGACTCTCCACCGCGCCTGCGCGTGGATCGACGGGCGGTTCGTGTAGCCGGCATCTAACGCCTGGGCTTCGGCTGCCATCTCGACACGCAGGCTACACGGGCCTCGGGCCTATTGGGGTCGGCTTGTCGTGGCGGAAGTGCTCGAGGATCAGAACGCTGATCAGGGCCACGTACAGGCACCACAGCGACGTCAGCTCGTCGGCTCGCACGAGTGCGACGCCGATCGCACCGATCACGCTGACGGCGCCGAACCAGCGCAGACGTCGCCGGCTCGAGATCAGCGCCGGACCGCACGTCACCGCGACGTAGAGCACCCCGATGAGAACGTCATTGGGGGTGTGAGTCGTGTAGTCGATGCACCGCTCTTCGGGCCGCGCCCCGATGGGATACGCGGTGACCTGCCAGAGGATGTACGAGCCGAAGCACAGCCCGATGGCGGCGAACGGCCACATGGCCCGTGAGCGGCGGCGGTCGGGCTCCAGGAGGGTGAATCCCAACGGAACGATCGCCGGCAGGACGGCATGCGCAAAGATGACGTACGTCGTTTTGGCTGCGGCCCCCACGCCGGCTGAGACCCTGCCCTCAAGCGCCAGCCAGACGAATCCCTCGATGCACTGGTGGATGCCAAACAGCAGCGGCAGGGCGCCGACGATCAGTTGGCGGCCGGAGCGCACCCGACGCAGAGTGGCGACGCCCACACCGGCGACGACCACGCCGGCGGTGAAATCGGCCTCCGGGGAAAAGCACATCAGCGCTCGACCCTAACGCGCGGCCCCCCGCTCGAGGACGGTCTCCGTTCGCGTCCCCCGACGACCCCTCGGTCCCGGGATCAGCTCTTGACCCGACACCGAGCTGAACCCCGCAGCGCACGCGTCGCTCGTGAGCGACCAACCTCGACATCGGCGGTCGCTGACCGGACCAGCGGACCCTCCGGACCGTCCGCCGGCCGCTGGGCCCCACTGCAGGGGGACAAGGGTCCACCTGCCGGCCTCGATCGTGACCCCGGCACGCGGACCCGAGCGGCGGCCGGCGTCCATCGAGGCTGAGCGAGTAGGCTGTCGCGCCATGAGCAATGCGTCCGGTATCAAGTCGATTGCTGTCGTGGGCGCAGGGCTGATGGGTTCCGGGATCGCCGAGTCCGCGGCGATCGCAGGCGTCCCGGTCGTGCTTCGTGATGTCGACGAGGTCAGCATCGGGCGGGCACAGGGGAGGATCGAGTCTTCGCTTGCGCGAGCAGTGAAGGGCGGCAAGCTCGA
>JBELAG010000318.1:0-6786 GCA_049509055.1 Solirubrobacteraceae bacterium | reverse complement strand
CTGCGCGCACCGGCTGCGTGCGCTCGGGACGATCGCCGCCACGCTGTGCCAGGTGGCCGCCGCCCGCTTCGACGGCATGGTCACGCTGCGCCGCTGCCGGGGCGTCGACGCCGCGGCTGGGCAGCTGATCGTCCGGGAGGCCGGCGGGCTGGTCTGCTTCTGCGACTGCGATGACCCGCTCGGGGCGCCGCTGGACGCGAGCGTGGCCTCGCACCTGGTTGCGGCCCGCAGCGTCGAGGCCCTGCGCGAGCTGAAGCGGATCCCGGCATGATCGACTGGATCCTCGCGGAGAAGATCGCCGGCTACGTCGCCGGTACGGGCGATGCCCCGGTTCCGCGCGCCGACCTGCCGGCACTCGCCGCCGAGTCCGAGCGCCGGGTCACCGCGTACACCGGCTTGGAGCCCGCCAAGCCGCTGCCCCCGCCGGAGGGCATCGGCCGCAGCGAATGGGTGGCGACCAACATCAAGGCGATGCGCGGGCTGATCGATCCGGTGCTCGAACGTGCCGGGGACGGCCTCGGGCCGCTGAAGCCGGCGATGAAGCTGTGGATCAGCGTCGTCGTGACCACCGAGGTCGGTGTCGTGCTCGGATACCTGGCGCAGCGGGTGCTCGGTCAATACGAGCTCGTGCTGCTCGACGAGGCCGATGACGCCGCGCCGCCGCGCCTGCTGTTCGTGCTCCCGAACCTCGGGCAGACGGTGCAGAGCTTCGGCGCCCAGGAGGAGGAGTTCATGACCTGGGTGGCGCTGCACGAGGTCACCCACGCCGTCCAGTTCGCCGGTGTCCCCTGGCTGCACGGCCACTTCGCGGGGCTCGTGCGCGAGCTGCTGCGCAACGCCGAGCTGCGGATCGACGCGCCGCGGCGGCTGCGCCTGCCCAGCGGCGCCGAGCTCAAGCGAATCGCCGGCGCGCTCCGCAACGGCGACCTCGTGTCGATCTTCACGACGGCCGGGGAGCGCAACACGCTCGACCGGGTGCAGGCAATGATGGCGGTGATCGAGGGGCATGCCGAGCACGTGATGGATGCCGTCGCGCCGGACCTGCTGCCCTCGCTGCCGAAGCTGCGCGCTGCGCTGGATCGCCGCCGCCAGTCCCAGACCGGGTTGTCACGGCTGGTCGCCAGGCTCCTGGGGATGGAGATGAAGATGCGCCAGTACGAGCAGGGCAAGTTCTTCTGCGACGCGGTCGTCGGAGCCGCCGGCCCCGAGGCGCTGACCCGGATGTTCTCCGCTCCGGAGGCGCTGCCGACGCTCGCGGAGCTCTCGGACCCCGCCGGCTGGCTGCGGCGCCTGGGGCTCCCGGTGCAGCTCGCCCAGCGCGCCGGCGCCTGACCGAACGCCCGCCGCGGCCAATCCGGAGAGCCGCGATGTAACCGGCCGAACCTCCCGGTTTACAAACATGTGTTCGATAATCGCAGGCGAACGAGCTAAAATCCGGGTAACTGAACGACGGGAAGCGAGGCACGTTATGGCTACCACCGACACGACAGCCCAGCCGGGGCCGGCACCAGCGACACGGGCGACGCCCCGCCGGGCGGCGGGCACCACCAAGACGGCCGCGCGGCGGACCGCCTCGACGGCTCGGCCGAGCGCACGCAAGGCCACATCGACCCGCGGCGCTGGTCGCAAGACGACCGCGTCGGCGACGCCGCGGACCCGCGCCGAGCAGGCTCAGGTCCTGGCGGAGCGCGCCGTGCTCGTGCCCGTCGGCGCCAGCCTGCTGGCCCGGGACAACCTGATCTCGACCGTCAAGGGACTGGCCACCAGGTACCGTTCGCTCGATTCCGTGGAGCGCGAGCTCAAGCGCTATGAGCGCCGCGGAGCCAGCGCCCGCAACCGCTTCGAGCGCCAGGTCCGGCGCACGCGGACCACATTCGAGCGCACCGTCGCCCAGAATCGCCGGCGGGTCGAGCGTGAGGTGCGTTCAGTCCGCAGCGATCTGGGGAAGCAGTCCGGGACGATCACCTCCCGGGTGGAGAAGATCGTCTCCGACGCGCAGGACCGGATCAGCGCGATCTCGTAGTCACCCCCTTCCCCCGCCCGGCGCCGGAGACGCCGCGGTGGGACAGATTCGCCGACCTCATATCTCGTCGGCGAATGAAGCACCCTCTCCTCCCTCAACCGCCGGGGCGTCACGCAAGTGGCGCCCCGTCGGTCTTTGAGCAACGCTTGGAAAACGGGTAGAACGTGGGCCCGGCAACCGGCGAGACGAGAGGGAGGACCAGACGATGCAGCTCTGTCTGATGATCGAAGGGCAGGAGGGCGTCACCTGGCCGCAGTGGCAGGCGCTCGCGCAGTCCTGCGAGCGACACGGCATCCCGGCGCTGTTTCGCTCCGACCACTATCTCAACCTCGACGGCCTTCATCCCGAGCGCGGCTCGCTCGATGCCTGGGGAACGCTGTGCGCGCTGTCGGCCGTGACCTCGACGCTGCGGCTGGGGACGATGGTCTCGCCGGCCACGTTCCGCCACCCGTCTGAGCTCGCCAAGCTCGTGACCACCGCCGACCACGTCTCGGGAGGACGGATCGAGCTCGGCCTCGGCGCCGGCTGGCACGAGCGTGAGCACGCGGCCTACGGCTTCCCGTTCGCCGGCACCCGGGAGCGGATCGACGTGCTCGAGGAGCAGCTCGCGGTCGTGCACGGCAACTGGGCGGACGAGCCGTTCTCGTTCGCCGGCCGGCATTACACGCTCGCCGACCTCGACGCCCGGCCCAAGCCCGTCCAGCGGCCGCATCCCCGGGTCATCATCGGCGGTAGCGGCGGCGCCCGCAGCGCGGCGCTGGCCGCCCGCTACGGCGACGAGTACAACACGCCGTTCCCGACCGTGGAGCAGGTGCGCGAGCGGCGCGAGACCGTGGAGCGGGCGTGCGCGCAGGCCGGCCGCGACCCGCTGCCGTTCTCGATCATGACCGGTGTGGTGGTCGGCGCCGACGACGCCGAGCTGGCCGACCGCGCCAGGCGCCTCGGCGAGCGGATCGGCTCAGACCCCGTCACGCTGATCGCCGATCCCCCGCCGGGATGGATCGTGGGCACCGTCGACCAGGCGGCTCAGCAGCTCGCCGCGCTGCGCGACGCCGGCGTCGCCCGCGTCATGTGCCAGCACCTGCTGCACGACGACCTCGACGCGCTGGAGCTCATCGGGCGCCGGCTGGCGCCGGTCGTGGCCTGAGCCTGCTGGACGGCGCCGGCGCCGGCGCGATCGCGGCCGGGCGAACGGTGACCGTCTCGCTGCGCTCGACCCCGGAGGCATCGGCGCAACGCCGCGACGATCGTGCGCGCCCGATGGCGGGCGCGTCGGCGACCGACATTGCGGTCGAGGCCCCGACCAGCACCACGCACGCCCGCAGCGTGCACTCGTCGAGGCCGACGTAGCACGTCGATCCCATCGGGACGATCGCGGAGGGCGCGTGGGCGACGGCCCGTGCCCGAGCCTGCAGACCCGCGGCGCCCGTGCCCTTGGTCGGCCGCATGGTCCGCATGGTCCCGGCGTGCCCACGCCGCCGGCCCAGCCACGCCCGCCCGGCGAAGCGTGCCGCACGCCCCGAGGCGGCCCCGCTCCGGGCGCCGGGCGACCGCCGGAATCCGTCTGCTTGAATGAACGCCATGCCCACCCAAGATCAGGTAACCGACGCGCTCCGCGCTGTGATCGACCCCGAGCTGCGGCGAGACATCGTCGAGCTCGAGATGGTCCGATCGATCGACCTTCACCCCAACGGAGTCGTCGACGTGAAGGTCTCGCTGACCACGCCGGGCTGCCCGATCCGCAGTCACTTCCAGACCGGCGTCGCGCAGGCGGTGGGCGGGCTGGAGGGCGTGAGCGCGGTCAACGTCAGCTTCGACGTGCTGTCGGACGGCGAGAAGGCATCGCTGGGCCGCAAGCTCGGCCGCGGGGCCCTGCCGGAGGGCGCACTGGCTCAGGTGAGCAACGTGATCTGCGTCGGCTCGGGCAAGGGTGGCGTCGGCAAGTCCAGTCTCACCGCCAACCTGGCGGCCGCCCTCGCCGCCGACGGCAAGCGCGTCGGCGTGCTCGACGCCGACGTCTGGGGCTACTCCCAGCCGCGCATGCTCGGCGTGGGCGGCGAGCGCCCCCAGGTCAACAGCGAGCGCAAGCTGATCCCGATCGTCGCGCAGGAGGGCATCACCGTGATGTCGATCGGCTTCTTCGTCGAGCACGACGCGGCCGTGGTGTGGCGCGGCCCGATGCTCCACAAGGCGCTGCAGCAGTTCCTGGAGGACGTGGAGTGGGGCGTGCTCGACTACCTGCTGATCGACCTCCCCCCCGGCACCGGCGACGTCTCGATGACGCTCGCCCAGCTGCTGCCGCAGGCCAAGTTCCTGATCGTCACCACCCCGCAGCAGGTGGCGCAGAAGGTCGCCGCCCGCTCGGCGGAGATGGCCGCCAAGCTCAAGCTCGAGATCTGCGGCGTGATCGAGAACATGTCGGGCTTCGTCACGCCGTCGGGCGAGCGCTTCCCGATCTTCGGCGAGGGCGGCGGAGAGCACTTGGCCGCCGAGCTCGACGTTCCGCTGCTGGCCAAGGTGCCGATCACGATGCCGCTGCGTGAGCAGTCGGACGCGGGCGTCCCGCTCGTCTTCTCCGACCCCGACGACCCCGCCGCCCAGGCGATCCGCCAGGGCGCCCGCGGGCTGATCGCGCTGTCGCCGATCGAGCTGCCGGTGATGCAGGCCCCGGCGCCGGCCGCCGCGCCCAAGCCGGCCGGCATGTCGCTCCCGATGGCCTGAGGCCGCGCGGGCGCCTACCGCTTGTAGTAGTCGGAGTTCAGCTTGACGTATTTCTGCCACTCGTCCGGCAGCTGGTCCTCGGCAAAGCAGGCGTCGACCGGGCACGCCTCCACGCATGCGTCGCAGTCGATGCACTCCTCCGGATCGATGTAGAGCATCTCGACCTTGTCGTAGTCAGGCTCGTCGGGCGTGGGATGGATGCAGTCGACCGGGCAGACCTCCACGCACGAGTTGTCCTTCGTGCCGATGCAGGGCTCGGCGATGACGTAGGCCATGTCTGTCGGATTCCTCTGTTCGTTTCGATTCCAGATGCCGGGCGTCGGCCCGGAGAAGTGAGCATTCTACGGACCGCGCCCGGCGGGAGCCCAGTGCGCCGCCGCCATGACCGGCCACCGCTACCCTCTCGCCGGTGCTGCTGCTCACCGGGGCCACAGGGACGGTCGGACGCGCGCTCCTGCGACGCCTGACCGCCGAGGGCAGGGACGTGCGCTGCCTGGTGCGCGATCCACGTCGGCTCGGCCCCGAGCGGGTGCACGTGCAGATCGCGCTCGGTGACCTCGGCGACCCGCTCTCCTTCCGCCACGCGCTGCGCGGCGTGGACACCGTCGTCCATCTCGCCTCGGTGATCCGCGACCAGCCGCACGGATCGATCGAGGAGCTGGCCGGCGTCGCCACCTGGCGCCTGGTCCGCGCCGCCGAGCGAGCCGGGGTGCAGCGCTTCGTGTTCTTCTCCAACCTCGGCGCCTCGCCGCACGCCCGCGCGCGCCTGATGCGCGCCAAGGCGATCGCCGAGCGGGCGGTCGTGGAGTCCTCGCTGAACCACACGGTGTTCGCCCCGTCGGTCGTCTACGCCCCGGATGACCCCTACCTCACCCTGCTCGCTCGGATGTCCTGGCTGCCGGTGATGCCGATCCCCGGTCGCGGCCGCGCCCGGTTTGAGCCGATGTGGGCACAGGACGTCGCCGACTGCGTGCTCGCGGTGCTGCCCGGCGGGCGCGCGGAGGCCGGCTCGGCCGGCGGCCGCTACGAGCTGGCGGGCCCGCAGGTGCTCAGCCACCGGGAGATCGTCGAGACGGTCCTGCGCTCTCTGCACCGCCGGCGGCCGATCGCCGGCGTCCCGATGGCGCTGACGCGGCGCCTGCTGACGCTCGTCGAGCTGCTGGGCGGACCGACCGCGTTCGCCACCTGGGACGAGGTCGAGCTGCTGGAGGTGTCGCTGCTCGCCCGCCGCGGCACGGCCGACGCCCAGAGCCTCGGTGTGGTGCCCCGGTCAATGGCCGACGTGCTCGGCGCCGGCTGACAGAGCTCGGCAACCTACGCGGCCGCTGCGAGCGGCGCCCGGCGCCCGGCCCATGGCGCCGCCAGCTCCACCTGCCGGGCGAGCGACAGCAGCACGTCCTCGCGCGCCGGCGGGCCGATCAGCTGCACGGCGGTCGGCAGGCCGTCGTCGCCCTGGTAGAGCGGCAGCGAGATCGCGGGCTGGCCAGTGACGTTGACGATCGCGGTGTAGGGCGTGAAGTAGCCCGAGCGACGGTAGTGCCCCCACGGGTCGGGGCCGCGGCCGTGGATCTCGCCGGTCATCACCGGACGGCGCCCGAGCGCCGGCGTGAGCAGCACGTCGAACCCGGCGCAGAAGGCCACGACCGCCCGCGCCACGCTCTCCAACCGGTCCTGTGCGCTGAGCAGGGTCAGCGCATCCTGGGTGCGCGAGCGCTCCCACATCTTCCAGGTGAGCGGCTCCACGTCCTCCTCCGCCGGCTCGCGGCCGGCCAGCCGTCCGCCGATCAGCGTGGTCATCGAGACGAGCGGACCGAACGCGCGGGTGAAGTCGGGCAGCAGGTCGAGTCCCGACCACGGCGGCGTGACCTCCTCGACGTGGTGCCCGAGCGATTCCAGCAACTCGGCGCCGTCGCGCGCGGCCGCCTCGTTGACCGGGTCCAGGATCGCGCCGTCCAGCGGCGGGTTGAGCGCCAGGCCGACGCGCAGGTGGCCGGGGTCGCGTTCGGTGAGGTCGGCATAGCGCCCCGGGGCGGGCGGCGCCC
>JBELAG010000317.1:0-6851 GCA_049509055.1 Solirubrobacteraceae bacterium | reverse complement strand
CTCGGCGACGGCGATCGATCCTGCGTCACGCAGCGCCTTGGAGTCTGCGGCCAGTGACCTGACGGCCGTGAACTGCACGCCGGCAAGCTCGAGCTCCAGGGCGCCAGCGTCCTCAGGTCCGAGGCGCTCGAGGAGGTCCTTTGAAGCGAGGATCCGGCCGTTGGTCGAGACCGCCTCGATCCTGGCCGCTTCGTTCATCTCGTCGCCCAGCGCGGTGACCTCCAGCCGGCCATAGCTCGAAACCTGGCCGATCGTCAACGTGGCGCCCCAATGAAGACCGACGTTGACCAGCACATCGGTCGCGTCGTCGAGCAGGCCAGCGGTGCCGTCGCGAATCCGACGCGCGGCATCGATCGCGCCGCGGGCGGCTGCGGGCCGCCTGCCGGCGCGCGGGATCGCGCAGCGCGAGCATCCGCTCGTACATCGGTGCGTGCCCGCGCGACAGGCGAGCAGACACCACATCGCCAAGCGTCGGACGGAAGAAATGCAGCGTTCCGACGTGCGCACCGTCGGGCGCGACCTCGGTGGACAGGAAGATCGTCCGCCACTTATGGTCGAGCACGCTGCCGCCCATCCGCGCCCGCTCGAGTGCCGCCGCAGCGGCGAGGTCTCCCGGTGACTCGAGCATCGACGCGAGACCTGGATTCAATCCAGCGCTGGGCTGCGATACGGAGAGGGGGGGGATTCGAACCCCCGATGGACGGAAACGCCCATACCGGTTTTCGAGACCGGCGCGGAGTGCCCGAATCCCCTTTGAATACAGGGCGCCGTGCTCCGGGGGAAAGCAGAGTGGAAAGTCCGCCTCATCGTGAGGCCCGCTCCTCGTGCCTGTCGGCGAGGTATCGGGCGAGCGTCTCCCGCGCCTGCTCGATGTCCGCCGGCAGCGTGTGCGTGTACCTGCGCAGCGTGATGTCCGCGGCGCCGAACTGCCGGGCCGGCGTCGAATGGCCCATCAGATAGGAGGCGACCTTGGGCGACACGCCGGCGGCGTCCAGCCACGTCGCGGCGGTGTGCCGCGCCTCCTGCAGGGTGATCGGCTGCAGCCCCGCCTCGGCCCAAGCGCTCCGGGCGCGTTGCGGTCGGCGCGCCGCAGTCGCGGCAGACGCCCTGGTAGCGGCGCTTGACCGCCCGGGCCTTCTCGCCCGTTGGGTCGTGCAAATACGCCTTGACTGTCGCTGGCGCCCGCCCAAGACGCCGGGTGATCTCGGCGATCGACAGGCCCTCCTCGTCACGGTAGTGGCGCGCGAGCACCGCGGCTCGGCGGCGCTCCTGAACTCGGTCTGCTGTTCCCATCGCCGGCGACGATAACGTTCGTGCTGGACCGCTACCGGATGCGCTGGACAGCCCTGCAGGGCACCAGGGGGCACTGCTGACGTCTGCGTGCTGGGTAGGAATCGCCGGCTGCGTGTCGAACCACGCGCCACCGCGAGTCGCTCGCCCAGACCAGAGCTCGATCAGCAACGGCCACGGACCGGCACTCGGTCGGAGTCAAGCGCCAAGTGGCTGTTGAGAGCCTCGTCAACGTCACCCACCACCGTCACGGAGGGACTCGATGCCAGAGACCACCCTGACGCCGAAATCCGTGCGCTTCGCTGAGGATGACGCGAAGTGGCTGAGCACCGCCGCTGCCAAGGGGGCGGTCACCCAGAACGATCTGCTGCGCTTGGCGCTCAATCGTCTGCGCAACGACCTTGGGGGCGGCGAGCCGGATCAAGCCCGAAACCGTCCTGGCGACCGCCAAGGCGTCCAAGTACAAGCTCACCCCACACCGAGTCGCCGCCGAGAAGGCGCCAGCGGCCACCAAGCGTACGGCCCCGAATGGCGCAGCGACGTCTGCCATCGCCGCGCCCCGCGCTCGGGCCACGCGTGCTCGCAAGAGTTGATCGCTGCTCATCGCCGAGCGCCGGCGAGCGCGCAGACCAGCACCCGGGCGGCTCTTGGACCCCGTCAGTCCACGGCGTCAGCCAGGGGCGCGGATGCGCGCTGGCTCCCGGGTAGCCGTTCGCGGGTCGCGGTCAGGATCTGACGCTCGGCGTCGGCAGCTGCTCCGCTGAGCCACGCCGGCGGCTTGCGCGGCGCGAGCAGGGCGGCTCGGCTGACCGCCTCGCGCGCGGTTGATGCGTCGCACCAATCGATGCGCCCCTTCCGACGCGCGACCCAGAACCACGCCCACCCGCTGCCGCGCCGCAGGCCCCGCATCTCTTGGCGGGCGACCTCGACGTGACCGCGCAGCGTGACCACGGTGACGATCTCAGAACGATTGCGCACGGCGCTGCCGCTTGCCATGCCCGCGACCAAGGCTATCCATGCAAGCCCCCCTGCGTCTCGACTTTCGGGATCTCAGGCGGCCGCCTGAGCTGACGGTGACTGGGGTTGCGCGACTTTCGGGTTGGTGGTCATCGGGGGTGCTTGTGTCCAAAACTCGTGGCGGATCAGCTCTCGGCGGAGCGCGGCGAGCATATCGCTGTAGCTGACGGTGGTCTTCTGTCGGTACCAGGGCGCGTGGCGGCGACGGGCAGTGAGGTCGGTGTCGGGGTCGCCGTGGAGCTGGTACCAGCAGATGGTGATCGTCTGTGTCAAGAAGCCGAACGGGACGGTCCGCTCGACGACCCGCTGAACGCGGTTGCGGGCCTCTCCGACGCCGTGGGCTTTGGCTTCCTGGTTGCAGGTCTCGATCGTCCAGCGGCTGTCGTAGCGCGACAGCAGCGTGTCGGCGGGGACCTCGACGTCGGTCGAGGCGATCGCAACGTCGAAGGTCTCGCTGGTGCCGGGGTTGCGGATCAGGATCACCTTCACCGCGCGGGTGTAGAACGGTTTGCACCACAGGCAGATCAGCTCGTGGACGTGGACGGTCCGCTCGCGTCCGTCGGGGCTGGTGACTGTTACCGGCCGGAAGGTCGCGGTGGCGGCGATCTCGGCCAGCGTCGGGAGCTTTGAGCCCTTCAGCGGCGGGCGGCCCTTCTGGCCGGACTGCCGGATGGGCGCGGGCTTGTGCAGCGCCGCGTTGGCGCGCATCCGGGTCGTGACCGTGACGTGATCGGGCAGCCCACGCCACGCGCGGCTGGCGTACGCGCCGTCCATCACGAGCTCCAGGACCCGGCCGGGAAAGCGCCTGAGGATCATGTCGATCAGCGTTCTCGCCAGTTCGGGCTGCGAGGGCCGGTGGGGGTGATCGTCGTCCTTGGGGCGGAACAGGCCCAACAGCACCGGCAGCGCGACTTGGCGGCCGCCGAGGCACGGGAGGCTCACGGCGAGCACGACCACGACCCAGCAGTTTCCCCCAGCGAGTCCGCCGGCCGGACCCCTCCGGCTGGGCGCCGTCGTGCAGGTAGTGCGCGCCCCACACCCGCTTCCCAGAGCGCCCGAACAGGGTGTCATCGATCGCGAAGCGGATCGCGCTGTCCTTGGCGAACACGCAGACCAGGAAGTCCAGCAGCACCAGCCCGAGCTCGTCCGGGTCCCACCGTCGGCGGGCGAAGAAGTCATGCGCGCGGCTGTGATGCCACACCCCGGCCAGCCCGCAAGCTTGCAGCATTCCCGTGACCGTGCGATCACGCACCCGGCCGACGGACCCGACCAGCAGCATGCTGAACGTCTCGAAGCTCGGCTGGGTGAAGCATCCCGCCAGCAGGGACAGCAAACCAGCCAGCGAAGTGGGAACCTGAAGCACGGCGGCGACCTCCCGGTGGGAGAGCCACGGGAACGCTCGCAACGCCCCGCGGCCGATGGACTTCTGACGTCCACCGGATTCGGGGTCGCCGCCACCCCTCCTCTCGCCAGCAGGGGTTCAGAGAGCGGGCTAACCTTCGCGCGTGTCCGATCTTCAGAGGATCAATCGCGAGCTGGACACCGCCCGCGAGCGCAATGACCACCATGCTCAGGTGCGGCTGATCACCACCGCGCTCGCGCTGCCCGACGCGCAGCCAGACCGTGCGGGGTATCTCGACGAGCTCGCCTACGTCTATGAGAAGCTCGGCCGGTTCGACGAGGCGATCGACGCGATGCGCCAAGCCCTCGCCGCCGGCTGGAGCGGCGAGCTCGACGATCATCCCAGCGCGCAGGCGCTGATCGCCGATCTGCTGCTCCAGACCGGACGCGACCAGGAGGCCGACGAGGCATGGGCGCAGGCCGAGCGCGAGGATCCCCGCAACCCGTGGGTGCACTCCGCCGCGAGCGACGCCTACACCAGGGTCGGGCTGCACAGAAAGGCGCTGCCATGGCAGACCAAGGGGCTCGAGCTCGCGCTTGCGGCCGGTGATGACGAGGCCGAGATCGCGTGGTACTTGACCGGGGAGCGGGCGCAGACGATGGACGTCCTCGGCCTGCCGCCGGACGAGCTCCAGCTCCGCGCCGAGGAGCTGATCGAGCGCGAGGAGCAGCAGGATCGCGAGGCCGAACAAGAGTTCCTGCGTCGCTGGAACGAGCGGCGGCCGCTCTCGCCGCAGCAGACGCACATCGGCGCCGCATGGTTCCCAGCCGACCAGTACCCGCGCGCCCTACAGGCATGGCCGATCTTCGCCGAGGACTACGCGCACGGGCCCTACGAGGCGTACTGCGCACGACTCGAGCTGATGCTGCGCGATCTTAAAGCCAAAGGCGTCAAACGCCTCTCGCTCACCCCGATCCAGATCGACGAGTATCTCGCCTGGTGCACCGAGCACGACCGCGATCCCCAGCAATCCGACACCCGCGCCAGCTACTCAACCACGCTCCTCGACCGCGACATCGCCGAGCCCTGGCCGCCGCACCGAAACGAGCCCTGCTGGTGCGGCAGCGAACGCAAGTACAAGAAGTGCTGCGGCCTGGTCCACGCGCGATGAGCCACAGTCCACACCCCGGCCGGCGACATCGACATCAGATCAAGCGAAAATCACGAAACTCGAGCCTGCGTAGACCGTGCCGTCAAGTCAGTCAAGTCGAGATCGCGTGGAACCCGGTCATCCGACAGCCGGTCTCCGCCGTGGACGGGCCAACGGCGTGGAACAACATCAAGTGTCGCCCGCGCACGGTCCCGTCGGACGTTCGGGGCTCAGCACCGAGCACTTCGGGCGAGTCCGGCGCCGGTCCGATCACGACCGGGGCTCGATCAGACTCGGGGCGGGCCCTGGTTCTCGCCGAATCCGGGGGTGCGCCACGAGGTGCCATATGACGAGGTGGGATGAAAGGACCCACCGCCGGCCGCCGTAACGGCCGGTTGAAGCTGAGGGGCAGCCTGATCCCAGAGGTGTGGGCAAGGGCGGGAGCAGCCCGTGACGATCGAGCAGCGGTCTGCCGCCAGCGGGCCGGGTGCGGTAGCGAGGCAGAAAGGCGTAGGAGACGAACCAGTGATAGAAGCCCCGAGACACGAGCCCGAGGCCCAGGCGCTGCTGGCCATCCTGCTCGGCCCCGGCGCCCGCCGGCAACCCAGGCCGTGGCGACGGGCGATCCCCGGCGGCCAGCGCCACATCGAGCTACGGGCCGAGCCATGACCGCGGCACCGACGACCTGATGCGTGCTCTCCATGTCCCGGCTGGCGGTCGACTGACCGAGGCCCGCACTGACGCGGCGACATGGGCCCCACCGTCACCGCCTGCCTCGCCGACGAGCTGGTCGCCAATCGCCGACGAGCGGCGATCGGCCCGGCCGAAAGCGGAGCGCGGGGTGCCGTCGAGGCGAGTCGGGACCTCCATCAGATCTGAGCGCTCGACGAGTTCCGGCTCCGCCGGGTCGCGCACATCATGCGTCCACCGTCTGAGGCAGACGCGGTCACGGGGTCGTGATGAACGCCGGCCGCTTGGCGGCATTCCCGTCGCCCGGCGGATACCAGACATACGTCTCGACCGAGTCCCCCGAGATCGTCGTCGGCAGCACCCAGCCGTCCCACGCGATCTTGAAGGTCGCCGCCCCGGATCCCTGGTTGAGTACCAGCAGGACGAGATCGCCGTCGGGGTTTCGGAACGCCACGCTCATCAGATCGTCTCCGGGATATTCGGAGGAGAAGATGTGCTGCGCCCCCGCGAATCCGCCCGGCGCGATGCTCCCGGGCTCCACAAACCAGCTGAGCTGGCCAAGGATGTAGTACCCCACGTTCGGCACCGGGATGCCATCGCTGCCCAATGCCTCGATCGGAAGGCAGGCGCTCGGTGGCTTACATCCGGGGTTGATCATCGGGCCGTAATGCTGATCGCCGATCATGTTCCACATCATCACGGTCTGCGAGCCGGTCCGCGCCGTGGCCGAGCCCGCGCCACCCGAACCAGTCTGGACGCCTGCAATCGCCAGATGGCTGGTGTCCCAGCGCAGGTCGCCGCCAAAGTTCTTGGGGCTGGTCGATAGATCGCTCGGCGGCGCATTGTAGGCCCCAGACGGAGAGCACTCCGTCTCAAAGATCGGCGTGCCAGCCGGCAACTGCAACTGCTCGTAGGGATCCCCGCGATAGCAGTGAAACGCGATCCCTCCCAGCGCCTTCGTGCCGGCGAGAAGCGTGTCGGCGTTGCTGACGTCGTTCCAGTTGTGGTCGAGACCGAGGATCTCGGTGCCTGACTCGGGCGGTCCGGCGAGCAGCGCGTGCAGATCATTGATGACCGTGTCCTGTTGCGTGACCGACAGCTCCATGGTGGGAATCGACGTGTTGGTCGCCGGGTTTGTCGGATTAAACGGCTCGTTTTGGACCGTGACAGCGGCGATGGGAATGCCCTGCGCGGCGTACAGCTTGATGAAGTCAAAGAGATACTGCGCGTAGGCGGGCTCCTCGTTGGGCGCGAGCGTACCGCCATCAAGCGGTGTGCCATCGCCTTCGCCGAGCTTGCACAGCGCCTTCTTCCATAGCGGGATCGACGGGGGGCTCTTCATCCACGCCGGCGCGGTCCATG
>JBELAG010000316.1:0-11767 GCA_049509055.1 Solirubrobacteraceae bacterium | reverse complement strand
TACATGGCGGGGCTGCCACTCGACGCCAACGTGCAGTTCCTCACGGTGATGGCGACGACGATGCCGTTCATCGGCCGCGGGTAGCGGCGGCGTGCGCCTGCACGTGCTCAGCGACCTGCATCTGGAGCGGGCCGGATTCGAGCCGCCGGAGGTCGATGCCGACGTGTTCGTGCTCGCCGGCGACATCGGCCGCGGGACCGACGGCGTGCGGTGGGCGCGCGAATGGGCGGCCGGTCGCCCGGTTCTGTATCTCGCCGGCAACCACGAGTTCTACGGCCACGCGCTGCCGGGCCTGATCGCGCAGCTGCGGGCGGCGGCCGCCGGTTCGACGGTGTCGATGATGGAGAACGACGAGCTGATCGTCGCGGGCGTCCGCTTCCTCGGCTGCACCCTATGGAGCGACTTCGACTTCGACGGTGCCGAGCGTCGCGCGCAGTCGATGGCGTTCTGCCAACGGGTCGTCAACGACTATGAGCACATCCGGTTGCACCCCCAGGGGCGGACGCTGACCCCGCTTGACACGCGCACGGTGCACCTCGCCAGCCGTCGCTGGCTGCACGATCGCCTCGCCCGCCACCACGACGGCCCGACCGTCGTGATCACCCACCACGCTCCGCTGATCCTCGGCCGCCCACCGGTGGCGCAGTTGCGGGCGATCGCGGGCGCGTTCGCCAGCGACCTCACCGAGCTGATGGGCGCCGAGCGCGTCGCGCTGTGGATCTACGGGCACACCCACCGGCGGGCGGACCTCGAGATCCGCGGCACCCGCGTGGTCAGCAATCCCCGCGGCTACCCGCACCAGCCGGTGGCCGGCTTTGATCGCGGCTGCGTGATCGAGGTCGGCTGACTCGGCCGGCCTGGCCGGCTACTCGCTCTGGCGCCCGAGCGTGGCGACGAACCGATCGATCCGGCGGCGCTCGTCGTCCGACAGCGCGGCGCCGGTGCTCAGCAACAGGGTCATCGGCCCCCGGGCTCGCGCCCATCTGGTGACCGCGTCGCTGAACGACCCGGCCACCCATACCAGCGGCAGCGTCCCGGCGTAGGCGATCACGGTCTCGGCCTGCCGCGCCGCGGAGTCCTCGGCGCGGACGAGCGCGACGCTCACCAGGTCCAGCGCGTGGGCGACGGCGTTGACGGCCTCAAAGCCGCCGTCATCGGCCAGCAGCGCGATCTCCCCATCGCGGAGCATGTCGCGCGCCCACGTCCCTGGCGCGCCCTGCAGCGCCGAGGGGACGCAGACGAAGCGGAAGCTCGGCTCGGACACGACCCCGGACGCTAGCGGCTCGGCGCCACCGGGGCGGCGCCGCGCCCGAGCCGGCCGATGCCGCGACCGACCGTCCGGCCGATCACCGGATGGCCGCCGAGCAGGACATAGGAGCCGATCCGCCGGCGCTCGGGCCAGAAGTGCGCGAACAGCTTGCTGTCGGGATCGGCGCACGAGTCCATCCACTCCGCGGTCATGCGGTCACGGAACTGCTCGAGCATCGCCACCTCCAGCTGCAGGCCCGGGCGGAAGCGGTCAAACGCCTCGTCGTGGGCGATCTTGAAACAGAAGACCGCGTCGCCGGATAGCAGGTTGCACTTCCAGCTCACCGTCTGCCGGTCCGTGCCGAGCGCCAGAAGCTGCAGCCGGCCGGCGGCGCGGAAGCCATCGCACAGCTCGGCGAAGTACGCCGCGTGCGCGGGCCGGCAGCGCAACGCCGTTCCGGCTCGGCCCTTCCATCCCGACGCCTCGAGCGCCATGAAGTCCGCGGCGGCGTCGGGCCGATCGCTGTCGTCGCTCAGCTCGAGGGGACCGTCAAGGGTCTCGGTCAGGCGCCGCAGCAGCCGGCGCAGGTCGCGCCGGTGGCGGGCGCTGATGACGGTGTCAGGACCGCCGTCGAGCGTGGCGCGGGTGAGGACGGCGCGGGTGAACGAACGGTGGACGGCCGGCTCGCGGCCCGCCGCCCGCAGCGCGGCGCTCAGCGCCGCGGCCACCGGCCCGTCATCCCCCAGCCAGGGCAGCACCAGCATCCGCCTCCCGGCGGCACGGAGCGATCGGTCGAGTAGCCGTTCGGTCGCGGTCGCCACCGCGGCGCCGTCGACCAGCGGCGTGCCGAGACAGCCGTACCGATGGCGCCAGGCGGTCAGCGCCGGCATCGTCCCGTGGCGCCGTCGCAGACGCGGCACCACCGGCATGCAGGCCAGCCAGTCACCGGCACCGTCGCGGACGACGAGCAGGCCGGCGTGGCGCTCGCCGAGATGCCGCGCGGCGGGCAGGACCGCCTCAGGCTCGAAGAACGGGTTGGGCTCGGCGGCGCGGGCGGCGAGGTCCCGCCACGCCGCGACGTCGCGCGACCCGAGGTCCGCGATCGCGATCACGTCGCCGCCGGCGGCCATGCTCTCACTATCGACGCCGCCGCGGCGCCCGCGACCGCTCCGATCCACAGACGGCGTGCGGCGAAGCCCGGTCGCGCGGCGGGGGTTACCCCTGGTAGACACTCGAGCGACAGGGCCGACCGCGGCAGACGTCGACCACCGAGCCGTCGGGCTTCAGGAAGTCGGAGATCTGCCGCTGTGCGGCCGGGGTGTCGCGCGGGTTCTCGTGGGGATCGATGTTGTGCGGCCCGGCGATCGGGGGCACGTTGCCGGCGGGCGGCGGCGCGACGCGGCCGGGGCCGCTGTCCCAGATCTCGACCGCGGAGCCGTGGTAGGGGAAGCGGCCGATCCGCCGGATCCCGTAGAACAGGTCGCGGTCACGGGCGCGATCGGGGCTCAGCGCCGGCTCGTAGGCCTCGGCGCTGATCGTGCGCGCCTCTGCGGCGCCCGCGTACATGCTGACCTGAAAGTCGCCGTAGGCGATCTGCATGAGCACGACGTGCGCGGGCGTGTCGGGCAACGGATGGCCGGTCATCTGCTCGGCATAGCCGTCGGGGTCACCGCGATCCCAGAGCTGGTCGAGCAGGTCGAGGATCACCGGATACTGCGACGGATCGGGATAGGCCGTCGCGAGGATCGCCTTGAACGGCGCGAAGTCGACGCTGCGCTGCACCAGCAGGTTGCCGTAATCGATGCCGGTGACGCCGAGCACGGCGCGCCGGACGTCCGGCGAGACCGCGGTGGTGAGCCCGCCCTCGATGCCGCCCTGGCTGTTGCCGTCGTAGTACAGCTGCGCGGTGTCGAGCACCGGGCGCCCGCCGGAGCGAAACGCCGGGCTGGCGGCGAGACCACGCGGGTTGAGCATCAGCCGTCCGAGGAACAGCGTGTTGAGCACGCCCTGCTGGAGGCGGTCGACGACCCGTTCGAACAGGTTCAGGTTGCCGATCGCGGTCGCGTCGAACCCCTCGTCGCCGGCCGCCAGCCCCCACCAGTCGGTCGCGCAGAAGGCCATGTCGTCGTCGACCGCCAGAGCTCGGACCCAGCTGTCGGTGACCTCCGCGCGGGAGCCGAGCAGGCCGTGGCCGTAGAGCGAGATCCGCGCCGGGTGCGCCGCGGAGGCCGACGTCGGCACGATGCACTCGAAGTCCGCGGTCGCCACGTTGCCGCGGATCTGGGTGGGCAGCGCGTCGGGCGCGTCCGAGGAATAGTGAAAGCCGGTGGTGGCGGTCGCGCCGCAGGTGATCAGGTAGCACGGCACGCGGAAGGTCCCCTGCACGTCGCGCAGCTGCGGCGTCAGGGCGGTGTCGCTGGTGACGGCGTAGGCGGGGGCGCGCCCGCGGGCCTTCCCGTCGGCGAGGTCACGGTCGCCGAGCTGCACGAAGGCGCCGTTGCGGATCGACAACATCCGCGAGGTGAGGCTCCTCTCCGAGGCGACGGTGAAGTCCCAGGCCTCGTACAGGCTCGAGCGGGCAATGCCGGCGCGGGCCAGCACCGCGAACAGGTGCGCGTAGCGCACCCGCTGGGCGCGCTCCCCGGAGGGCAACCGGCGGCCGTCTCGCAGCTTCTCAAACCACGCCGGGGCGGCGAGCACGTGACCGGCGGCGTTGCGCAGGTCACGCAGCGCGACGACATAGGTGTGGCCGTCGGTGAACTCCGTGCCCGGCAGGATCATCAGGTTGGTGGCCGCCGGCGACGGCGCGTTGGCGTCGAGCTCGGAGAAGATCAGCTGGCGGCGGCCGGTGGCCTCGTCGATCACGACGATCGGCTGGCGCGGCGCGTCGGCGCGCGACATGTCGAGCAGGCCGACCGCCCCGGTCCGCGCGAACGCCCGGGCGTTGTCGAGCCCCGGCACATGGACGATCAGCGCGCTGCCGGGACTGAAGCCATCGTTGCGGTCATACGGCGCGACGCTGACCCGGCGGCCGTTCGCGCCGGCCGGCATCGCGGCGGCGGGGAGGGCGACGCGCCGCCCGGTCGGCGTGAAGCGGTCGGGACGGGTGAACCGGTTGTCGGGGAACGGCAGCAGACAGGGCGTCGAGGAGAACGGCTGGCAGTCGGAGGCCGGGGCGTGCGCCTTCGGCGTGGCCGAGGCGTGGGCAGGGGCGTTGGCCGAGGTGGTGGCCGAGGTGGTGGCCGAGGTGGTGGCCGGCGCGAGCGCGGCCACGATCACGAGCGCCACGACGACGAGGCCGGCCGGGCGGCGGGCGGCGATTGCGAGCATCCCTCTCCTCTCAGGGCGATACGAGCAGTGCCAATATACGGCCCCGCTCGCGCCGAGTAACTGCGCATATGCTGGACAGGCGATGATGTCGACCGACATCGAGACCCGCGCCGACTGCGAGCGCCTCGTGCGAGCGTTCTACGGTCGCGCGCTGAGCGACCCCGTGCTCGGGTTCATCTTCGTCGACGTCGCCCAGCTCGACCTCGAATCCCACGTCCCGCAGATCACTTCGTTCTGGGAGACGATCCTGCTCGGCGGGCACTCCTACGCCGGCGGGGCGTTTCGTCCCCACGCTGCGCTGCACGCCAAGGTGCGCCGGGCACTTCGAGCGCTGGCTGTGGCTGTGGGGGATGACCGTCGACGAGCTGTTTGCCGGCGAGCGGGCGGAGCTCGCCAAGTCCCACGCGCGGCGGGTCGCCACCGCCTTCTACCAGCGCCTGGAGGCGCTCACCGCCGCACAGGCCGGGGCGGGCGGCGGCCTGGTGGTCACGCAGCACCGGCCGTCGTGACGCGCCGGCGTCCGGTCTGACCGCCGCCACGTCCCGGGGGCGGCGCTCAATACGATCGCTTCGATGGCCGATCAGCCGACCGCGACGGTGAACGTGACCGTGGGCAACGCCGGGCTGCTGGCGCGCGCTCCGTCCGGCGGGCTCGTGCTCGGCGCGATCGCCTCGGTCCAGTTCGGCTCCGCATTGGCGGTGCAGCTGTTCGCCGCGGTGGGGCCCGGCGGGGCGGTGCTGCTGCGCCTCGTGTCGGCGACAATCGTGCTGACCGCGATCGGGCGCCCGCGGCTGAGTGGGCGCACGCTGCGCGAGCTGATGATCCCCGCCGCATTCGGCGCGGTCCTGGCCGGGATGAACCTGAGCTTCTACTCCGCGATTCATCGCATCCCGCTGGGGATCGCGGTCTCGCTGGAGTTCATCGGCCCGCTCGCGGTGGCGATCGCCGGCTCCCGGCGCCGGCTCGACCTGCTGTGGGTTGGCCTCGCCGCCGGCGGGATCCTCGCCCTGACGCACGGCGGAGCGCACGGCCTCGACGGTCTCGGCGTGGCCTTCGCCGTGCTCGCCGGCTGCCTGTGGGGCGGCTACATCCTGCTCAGCGCGCGGGTCGGCGCCAGCTTCGAGCGCGGCACCGGCCTCGCGCTGGCGATGTGGTTCGCCTCGCTGCTGGCGCTGCCGGCGGGACTGCTCTCCGGGGGCGCGCGCCTGCTGGAGCCGCGCTCGCTGGCGATCGGAGCGGCTGTCGGGATGCTCTCGTCGGCGATCCCCTACTCGTTCGAGCTCGAGGCGCTGCGCCGGATCGCCTCGCACGTGTTCGGGGTGCTGATGAGCATCGAGCCCGCGATGGCCGCGCTGGCCGGGTTGATCGTGCTCGGCCAGCAGCTGAGCGGGCGCGCGGTGCTCGGGATCGCGCTGGTGGTCGGCGCGTCGATCGGCGCGTCGCGGCAGGGTGCCGGCGCGCCCGTCGACGTGTAGATGCGTCGCAACCCCTGGGGGGTGTGGGCGATAAGTGGGTAAATAGGCCGAGGATCGACCGCACCTCACCCCGGGGGCCGGACGCGTGAGTGAGCCGGCTAGAGGTTCGCGGTGTCCTCGGGGACGTCGACGGCGTAGAGCTCCAGGATCTCGAGCGGCACGATCTCCAGCGCCCGCTCGTGCGTGGAGGCGAGCACGACGTAGGCGGCGGCGCCGTCATCATGGGCGCGCAGCCAGTTGGCGGCGGTCACGCACCAGCGGTCGCCGGGCACGAGGCCGGGGAAGCGATACTCGGGCAGGGGCGTGCTGAGGTCGTTGCCGATCCCCTGCTGATGCTCGAGGAACTCGGTCGTCACCACCGCGCAGATCGTGTGGCTGCCGATGTCCTCCGGGCCGGTCCGGCAGCAGCCGTCGCGGAAGAAGCCGGTGACCGGGTCATCGCCGCAGCTCTCCAGCGGACCACCATGCACGTTGCGGTCGGTCAGCGCGTCGGTCACCGCGCGAGTATCGCCGATCGCGCCGGCGCGGCGACACTAGACTCGTCGGCGTGGCGCTCTTCGGCGGCATCGGAGGATCACGGCGCGGCGACTCGGCGACGAGCTCGACGCTGGCCGGTGCCGCGCAGACGTTCGAGCGCGCCGCGCGGTCGTCCCGACTCGGGGTGGGCACGCTGGCCTGCAACCGCTGCGACGCCCCGGTGGCGGTCGGCCCGCAGCCGCTGACGCTGACCGATCCGATCACCTGCCCGTATTGCGGCCGGCGCTCGGTCGTCCGGGACTTCCTGTCGCTGCGCGCGCCCACGCGCCCCGCGCGGGTCGTGCTCCGCGTCGCCCTGCCAGTCCGCCCCGGCCGCTGATCGCCCTTTGCCGAGCTGGGATCGGGTGCAACTGGACTCGACGAGGAGGATCGACATGCGCGCCGCTGACCGGCGCGCGGTCGCCGCCGGGACGGCCGCCGTCGCGCTCCTCGCGCTCCTCGCGCTCCTCGTACTCGCGCGGCCGGCGGCCGGGGGGCCGGCCCCGGCGCCGCTGCGGACGGCGAGGATCGACGGGGCGACGATCGGCTACCGCGTGCTCAACCCGGCCGCCCGCGGCACCCCGCTCGTGCTGATCACTGGCTACGGCGCGACGATGGCCGAATGGGATCCGGCATTCGTCGCGCGGCTCGCCGCGCACCGGCGGGTGATCATGTTCGACAACCGGGGGATGGGCAACTCCACCGGCCCGGTCGGCCGGCTGACCGTCGCGGTGATGGCCAGGGATGCCGCCGAGCTGATCACCGCGCTGAAGCTCCGCCACCCGGATGTGCTCGGCTGGTCGATGGGGGGATTCATCGCCCAGCAGCTCGCACTCGACGAGCCTGGGCTCGTGCACCGGCTGATCCTCGCCTCGACCGATCCGGGCTCGCCGCACACCGTCCCCGGCAGGCCGTCGGTGATCCGCGTCCTCACCAGCCCGCACAGCACCCCGACCACGCTGCTGCCGATCCTGTTCCCGGCGCGAGCGCACGCCGCGGGCGTCACGTGGCTGCACGCGATCGCCGCCCAGCCCGGTCTCACCGGCGCCGACTTCAGCGCGCCCGCCGCCACCCTGGCGGCCCAGACGATCGCCACCACCACCGACTGGCTGCGTGCCGGCGACGGCACCTACGCGCGGCTGCCGCGGCTGACGGCCGCGACGCTCGTCGCCTCCGGCGCCGATGACGTGATCGTCCCGCCGGGCAACGCACAGCTGCTGCTGCGTCGCCTCCCGCACGCCATCGGCATGCGCGTGCCCGGCGCCGGTCATGCCTTCCTGTTCCAGCAGCCGGCGGCGGTCGCGGCCGATTTCGCCGGCTTCCTGGCGACGGGACGCGTCGGGCACGGGTAGGGCTTCGCGGCGCGGTCGCGAAACACAGGGGGTGCGACAGCGTCACCCCAAGGAGAAGAGATGAGCGACCAACCGCCTCACGTGCGCCATTTCGTCGCGCAGGTCGCGATGCCCAAGCCGAGCGAGATCCGCGCGGCGATGCGCGACGTGGAAGGGTTCAACGCCAAGCTCGCCGTGCTGATCACCCGGGCGGTCGGGACGATGGCCTGCGCCTACGTGTTCGCGATCATCGCGTTGATCGGGCTGCCCACGGCGCTGTCGCCGGGCGGCGAGGGCGCCGTCTCCTGGATCGCGCAGACCTTCCTGCAACTCGTGCTGCTGAGCATCATCATGGTCGGGCAGACCGTGCAGGCCAAGGCATCGGACGCCCGCGCGATCAAGGAGTTCACCGACACCGAGGTGATCATGGACCGCCTCGACGAGAAGACCGCGGGCGGCATCCAGACGATCCTGGCGCGGATCGACGCGCTGGAGCAGGCACTCGCGAGCCGGCCGTCGTCGTGAGCGCGCCGGCCACCGACCGCACCCGGCGTCGCCCCGACCCCGGGGCGTAACATCCGCGCCGTGAGCGCCCGCACACCATCCGGGGCCGGCGCGGCAGCGTCTCCGGCGCCGGCGCTCGAGCTGCATCCGTCGGCGTCCTACAGCATCACGATGCGCGTGCGGCTGCAGCAGCACCCGGGGGCGTTCGCCCGCGTGGCCGGCGCGATCGGAGAGACCGGCGCGATCCTCGGGGCGATCGACATCGTCCGCGTCGACGCGGGCGAGGTGGTCCGCGACGTGACCGTCGCGTGCGCGGAGGTGGCCCACAGCGAAGCGGTCGTGCGGGCGGTCGGGGCGCTCGACGGCGTCACGGTCGAGCATGTCTCGGACCGGACCTTCCTGATGCACCTCGGCGGCAAGCTGGAGGTCAACGCCACCGTCCCGGTCAAAACGCGCGATGACCTCTCGATGGCCTACACGCCGGGGGTGGCCCGCGTCAGCATGGCGATCCACAAGGACCCCGAGGACGCCTGGTCGCTGACGATCAAGGGCAACACCGTGGCGGTCATCTCCGACGGCACCGCCGTGCTGGGACTCGGCGACATCGGGCCCGAGGCGGCGATGCCCGTGATGGAGGGCAAGGCGCTGCTGTTCAAGGAGTTCGCCGGCGTCGACGCGTTCCCGCTGTGCGTGGCCAGCAAGGAGACCGACAAGATCATCGAGTTCGTCAAGCTCGCCGCGCCCGCATTCGGCGCCATCAACCTCGAGGACATCTCGGCCCCACGCTGCTTCGAGATCGAGCGCCGGCTGCGGGCCGAGCTCGACATCCCCGTCTTCCACGACGACCAGCACGGCACCGCGATCGTGCTGCTCGCGGCGCTGATGAACGCGCTGCGGGTCGTCGACAAGCGCGCCGAGGACGTCAAGATCGTCGTCGTCGGGGCCGGCGCAGCCGGCGTCGCCTGCACCGAGATCATGCTCGCCCACGGCGTGCGCACGATCGTCATGTGCGACGTCGACGGCGCCGTCTACGCCGGCCGCCCCGGTCTGGACCCGGTGCTCGAGGCGCTCGCGGCGCGCACCAATCCCGGTGACGAGCGCGGCTTCGCCAACGACGTCCTCCCCGGCGCCGATGTGCTCGTCGGCCTGTCACGACCGGGCGCGGTCTCGCCCGAGGCGGTCCTGCAGATGGCGGACCGGGCCGTCGTGTTCGCGATGGCCAACCCCGAGCCCGAGGTCCGCGTCGAGGAGGTCCACCACAGCGTGGCGATCATGGCGACCGGCCGGTCGGACTACCCCAACCAGATCAACAACGTGCTCGCCTTTCCCGGCGTCTTTCGCGGCGCCCTCGATGTCCGCGCCACCGCGATCAACGAGGAGATGAAGCTCGCCGCGGCGAAGGCGCTCGCCGCCGTCGTCGAGCCCGACGAGCTGCACGCCGACTACATCATCCCGAGCGTCTTCAACCGTGAGGTGGTCGGCGCGATCGCCCCCGCGGTGGCGCGCGCCGCCGAGGCCACCGGCGTCGCCCGCCGTCCCCGCCCCGCGTAACGCCCGTCGCCCGCGACGCTTGTCGGCCGGAGCGCGGCGGTTCAGCCGGGGTGCACGGCGACCGCGACGGGCACGACGACCTCGGCGGCCGCTGCGGCGCGGCCGGCGACGAGCCGGTCGACGATCGCCCAGGCGGCGTAGCACAGCGAGCCGGTGATGCCGGTGACCGCCAGCAGCACGCCGGCGGCGGCGCTGACGGCGACGCCGTGGGCGCCGAGGATCAGCACCGCGGCGGCCGGGCCGATGCTGGGGCCGATCGGCAACTGGCCGAGCGTGAACATCGCGATCAGCAGCGCCATCGCGTCGAACACCGAGACGTCGATCCCGATCGCGCGCAGCATCAGCCAGTTGCGCGCCACCTGGGCGCACACCGCGAGCAGCGTGAACGCGACCATCCGCCCGCGGGCCCGGTGGCGCACGACGGCGAGGCCGGCCCACAGCCCGGTCTGGCGGCGCTCGGACACGCGGCGCAGGCCGAACACGACGCCCGCCATGAGCGCGACGGCGATCGCCGGCACCCACCAGGAGAGGCCGAGCGGGGCGATCAGCGTGAACGAGAAGATCGCGGCCAGCGCGACCTCGACGGCGATGATCGGAACCTCGGCCGCCAGCAGCGCCGGCACCCGCGGGGTGCTGTGCGGCGCGGCCCGCCGCAGCGACGTGATCCGGGCGGCCATCCCGACCGAGCCGTTGAGCACGCTGGCGAGGTAGCCCACTCCGGCCGCGCGGAACAGCAGCCGCCGGGAGACCGACCCGCCGGCGGCGGCCACACACACGCGCCACGCCTCGCTGCGCGCCAGCAGCGCGACGACCTGCAGCGCGGCCGCGACGGCCAGCAGGGTGAGCGGCGCGCTGTGCAGCGCGGCGGTGAACTGCCCGCGCCGGCCGGCGAGCACGTAGCCCAGCAGCCCGGTGACCGCAAGCGCGCCGGCCACGCTGAGCGCCAGCTTGCGCCGCATCACCGGCGCGGCGGCGCCATGCGTCGTACAGCCGACCACTGTGGGGTGAGCCTCGAGCGACAGACGGACTCCGCGAGATAGCGGGTTCCGGAGAATCAGATTGGCGCTGTCACTCGAAGGCGCCCGCGTCAGGCTGGTACTCCCGTGCGCAGAGCGTACCAGCGCCCCGCGGAGATAGCATCACGGCGCGATGAGCGCCGACGAGCCCACCGTCCCGGCCGCGCCGGCGGCGTGCACGACGATCGCCGACGTGATCGCGACGATGGAGCGGATCGACGGCGAGCTGCCCCGCAAGGACGGCGTCGCCTATTTCAACCGCCTCTACCTCCAGGTCACCAGGGCCATGCAGGCGGCGGCGACCGGGGTGACGTTCGCCGACCCCGCCTTCACCACGCGCCTTGACGTCGTCTTCGCCGGTCTGTATTTCGACGCGGAGGCGACGATCGGCACGGGCGCGAGGTGCCCGGTCGCGTGGCGGCCGCTCGTCGAGCAGCGCGGCGCGGACTGCGCGCCGATCCAGTTCGCGATCGCCGGGATGAACGCCCACATCAACCACGACCTCCCGATCGCGGTCGTGCAGACGTGCAAGCAGTTCGGCGTCGCCCCGGAGGACGGCAGTCCGCAGCACGCCGACTACCAGCGGGTCAACGGCATCCTCGGCACGGTCGAGGGTCAGGTCGCCGGCTGGTTCGAGACCGGGCTGATCGCCGACATCGTCGACGTCACGCCCAAGGACGTCGACAACGCGCTGGCGATGTGGTCGATCACCGACGCGCGCGACCTCGCCTGGAGCCACGCCAAGCTGATGTGGCGCCTGCGCGACGACCCGATCCTGGCCGACGCCTACGGCGA
>JBELAG010000315.1:0-6959 GCA_049509055.1 Solirubrobacteraceae bacterium | reverse complement strand
ATGACCTGCTGGAGCAGATCGCGTCGCGGATGATCAACGAGATCCGCCCGGTCGGGCGGGTCGTGCTCGACATCACGAGCAAGCCGCCCGGCACGATCGAGTGGGAGTAGGCCCGCCGGGGGGTCGCTCGTACCGGCCCTCAGGGGCGCCGGGTCGGCTCAGCGGCCGCGGAGTGCGGCTGGGGCGGCCGCGGGGCTGATGGCGCCGGCGCTGGCGCCGGCACCGTGTGGCTGACGATCGGCATCACGTACGGAGCCAGGTCCGCGGGCAGGTCGCGGGGCGAGAACCATCGCGCGACGGCCAGCTCGACCGGGTCGACGGTCAGCACCGGGGTCGGCAGCTCGGCGCGGAAGCAGGAGATCTCGTCATGGCGGTGATCGACGCGGCCGCGCACCTCGCCGATCGGGGTCCAGGTGGCCTGCACCACGCCGAGCTCTTCGCCCATCTCACGGCGGGCCGCGGCGAGCGGCGTCTCGTGGCGCTTGATCGCCCCGCCCGGAAGGTCCCACGCTCCGGGGCCGTAGGTGTGGCGCACCAGCAGGATCCGCTCGCCGTCGGTGATCAGGCACTTGACGCCGCGCTTGTGGGGGCGCCGGACGAACCAGATGACCTGCAGCGCGCGGAAGGCGGATCGGTACGCCCAGTGGCGAAGCGGCAGCAGTGCGGGCATGACAACAGCGTAGGCCCTGGCGATTGACTATCATCGACAAATCGCGCGACCTACCGCGCGACTTTGCGTGCCCATGAAGACATACGTAGCCAAACCCACAGACCGCGAGCGCAGCTGGCTGATCGTCGACGCCAGCGGACAGACGCTCGGCCGGCTCGCGACGCAGATCGCGGACGCTCTGCGCGGCAAGCGCAAGCCCACCTACACCCCGCACATCGACACCGGCGACTTCGTGATCGTGGTCAACGCCGAGAAGATCTCGGTGACCGGCAAGAAGCTTTCGGATAAGCGCTACTACCGTCACTCCGGCTATCCGGGCGGGCTCAAGTCCCGCTCGCTCGCCGAGATGTTGGACCGCCGTCCCGAGGAGGTGATCCGGCTGGCCGTCAAGGGGATGCTCCCCCGCAACCGGCTGGCGCGCAAGCAGATCACCAAGCTCAAGGTCTACGCCGGTCCTGACCATCCGCACGCCGCTCAGCAGCCGCAACCGATGGAGATCGCGCAGTGACCGAGTCACAGCATCCCGAGGACGAGCAACGTCCCGACGAGACCGAGACCCCCGCCGAGGAGGTCCCGGCCGCGCCGGTTGACGAGCCCGTCGCCGCCGGCGAGCCCGTAGCCGCCGAGCCCGACGCCGCTGCGCCGGTAGCCGCCGAGCCGGCCCCGCCCGCTCCGTCAGCCCCGGAGCCGATCGCCGCGACGCCCGGCCCCGCGACGCCCGCCCCCGCCCCGGTCACGGTCGCCCCGGTCGGCGACGAGGAGGACGACGAGGAGGAACTGGAGCTCACGCCCCGCCAGCGCCCCGAGATTCCGGGCGCGGATCTCATCCCCGACATCGTCTCCGAGAGCGACGAGTTCCTCGACGCCGAGGCGCGCGCCGCCGCCGAGGCCGAGGCCGAGGCCGCCGCGGCCCGCGCCGAGGAGGAGGACTCCGAGCTCGAGGCCAAGCCGATCGCCGACGCGGCGATCGACCTCGCCGCCGGGGCGCGCTACACCGCCACCGGCAAGCGCAAGACGGCGGTCGCCCGCGTGATCCTCAAGCCGGGCACCGGCACCTACGCGATCAACGGCAAGTCGCTGGAGTCGTTCTTCCCCCGTGACACCCTGCAGCGCGTCATCCGGCAGCCGCTGGAGGCGGTCGGCTACGAGTCGCGGATGGACGTGGTCGCCCGGATGCACGGCGGCGGTGTCGCCGCCCAGGCCGGAGCGCTGCGCCACGGGATCTCTCGCGCGCTGCTGGAGGCCGATCCGAACCTGCGCGGCGAGCTCAAGCGCCGCGGCTTCCTGACCCGCGATCCGCGCGTCAAGGAGCGCAAGAAGGCCGGGCTCAAGAAGGCGCGCAAGCGGCCGCAGTTCTCCAAGCGCTGACGTCGAATGGCGCGAGCGCTCTTCGGCACCGACGGCGTTCGGGGCCGCGCCGGTGAGTTCCTGACCGCGGAGCTGGCGCTCGCGCTGTCGCGGGCGGCCGTCGACCGCTCGCTCAGCGGCGCCTCGGCGGGCGCGGACCCGGCGCTCGCGGTCCGCCCGCAGGTCCTGATCGTCCGCGACACCCGGGAATCGGGTGAGATGCTCGAGTCCGCGATCGCCGCCGGCGTGACGGCGGCGGGCGGCGACGCGCTCCTGGCCGGGGTGCTGCCCACGCCGGCCGCGCCGCTGCTCGTCCGCCACCACGGACTGCAGATGGCCGCGGTCATCTCGGCGTCGCACAACCCGTTCGAGGACAACGGGATCAAGCTGTTCGCCTCCGACGGCTTCAAGCTCGACGACGACACCGAGCACGAGATCGAGGCGCTGCTCGACGCGCCGCCGGCGGCGCCGGCGCGGATCGGCCGGGTGCGGCGGCTGCACGGCGCGCTGGAGGACTATCTGCGCGCGCTCCATACCCGCTTCGAGGCGCTGGACCTCAGCGGCCGCCGGGTGCTGCTCGACTGCGCCAACGGCGCCACCTACAAGGCCGCCCCCGAGATCTTCCGCCGCCTCGGCGCCACGGTGGAGGTGCTCGCCGACGAGCCCGACGGTCGCAACATCAACCATGGCTGCGGCTCGACGCACCTCGACGCGGTCATCGAGCGCGCGCTCGGCGGCGGCTACGAGCTGGCCTTCGCGTTCGACGGCGACGGCGACCGGATGCTGGCCGTCGACGGCGACGGCGCGATCGTCGACGGCGACGAGCTGGTGGCGATGGCCGCGCTGCACCTCCACGAGCGGGGCCGCCTGCCGGGCGACGGCGTCGCAGTGACCGTGATGACCAACTACGGCTTTCACACCGCGATGGCTCACGCCGGCGTCAACGTCGCCACGACCGCGGTCGGCGACCGCTATGTGCTCGACGAGCTTCGCCGACGCGGCTGGGCCCTGGGCGGTGAGCAGTCGGGCCACATCATCGAGCTCGGCTTCGGGCCGTCGGGCGACGGGATCGCCAGCGCACTGCTCACGCTCGAGGCGCTGGACGGGCGCGATCTCCGTGACCGGCGGGCGATGGAGAAGCTGCCCCAGCGGCTGGTCAACATCCGGGCCCCCGATCGAGCCTCGCTGACCGCGACGATGGCCGCCGACGAGCTCACCGAGGCGATCGCCCGCGAGGACGCCGCGCTCGCCGGCCGGGGGCGGGTGCTCGTGCGCGACTCGGGCACCGAGCCGCTCATCCGGGTGATGGTCGAGGCTCCGACCGCGTCGGAGACCGACGCGGTCTGCGATCGCCTGGCGGACACCGTCAGAACCATCCTCGGCAGCCGTTAACGTATACAACCCCTTCTGTCGATCGCCGGCCGGGGGGTCACGGACGGCCGCGGCCGATCGTCAGACGCTACTCAGGAGGACTCGCAATATGTGCGGCATCGTCGGCTATGTGGGGCCTCGCAAGGTCCGACCCCTGCTCATGGCAGGGCTCGAGAAGCTCGAATATCGCGGCTATGACAGCGCCGGCATCTCGGTGCTGGCCGGCGACCGCGTCGACGCGATTCGCGCGGTCGGAAACCTGAGCGCGCTGCGCAGCGCGATCGACGCCCGCGAGGCCCAGCAGGCGGTCTCGGGCGCCGCCGTGGCGGTGGCCGAGCGCCCGCAGCCCGAGACCGGCATCGGCCACACCCGCTGGGCCACGCACGGGCGGGTCACCGAGGAGAACGCGCACCCCCACTACGACACGACCGACAGCGTCCACATCGTCGTCAACGGGATCGTCGAGAACTACATCGCGCTCAAGGTCAGGCTCGTCGAGGGGGGCGCGGTCTTCACCTCGGAGACCGACGCCGAGGTGATCGCGCATCTCGTGGCCCACCATTACGAGGGCGATCTGCTCGAGGCCGTCCAGCAGGCGTACGGCGAGCTGCGCGGCCACTACGCGTTCGTGGCGATGAACGCCCGCGAGCCCGGCGTGCTGGTCGGCGCGCGCAAGGAGTGCCCGCTGGTGATCGGGCGCGGCGACGGCGAGCAGTTCATCGCCTCGGCGGTTCCGGCGTTCCTCAACGAGACCCGACACGTCCAGTTCATCGGCGACGACGAACTCGTCGTGCTGCGCCCCGACGGCGTCGAGTTCTTCACGCCGGCCGGCGAGCCGCTCGAGCACGAGATCGTCGAGATCGAGTGGGACGCCGAGCAGGCCGAGAAGCAGGGCTTCGAGACGTTCATGCTCAAGGAGATCCACGAGCAGGCCGACGCGGTCGCCGAGACCATCGGCGAGCGCGCCGCCCGCGGCTGGGGGATCGATCTCGGCGATCTCGGTCCGATCGACGACGCCCTGCTCACCCGCCTGCAGCGGGTCGTGATCGTGGCCTGCGGCACCGCGTACCACGCCGGCCTGATCGGGCGCTACGCGATCGAGCAGTGGGCGCGGGTGCCGGTCGAGGTCGACATCGCCTCCGAATACCGCTACCGCAATCCGGTCGTCGGGCCCGACGACCTCGTGATCGGGATCTCGCAGTCCGGCGAGACCGCCGACACGCTGGCCGCGATGCGGACCGCGCGAGCGGCCGGGGCCACCGTGCTGGCGGTCACCAACGTGATGGGCGCCCAGATCACGCGGGAGGCCGACGCCGTCCTCTACACCCGTGCCGGGCTGGAGATCGGCGTCGCCGCGACCAAGACGTTCGTCAGCCAGATCACCGCCATGTACCTGCTGGCGCTGCGCCTTGCCGAGGTCCGGGGCACGATGGACCGTTCGCAGCTCAAGCCGGTGATCTCCGATCTCAAGCGGCTGCCGCACATGATCGCCGAGCTGCTCGAGCGCGATGTCGACAACATCGCAGCGATCGCGCGCGCCCATTACCGCGCCAACTTCTTCCTCTACCTCGGCCGCCACATCGGGCTCCCGGTCGCGCTGGAGGGCGCGCTCAAGCTCAAGGAGATCTCCTACATCGCCACCGACGCCTACGCTGCCGGGGAGATGAAGCACGGGCCGATCGCGCTCCTGGACGAGAACACGCCGGTCGTCGTCGTGGCGACCGACTCGCTGGTGCTGGAGAAGGTCGTCTCCAACATTCAGGAGGTGAAGGCGCGCGGGGCGCGGGTGATCGCCGTCGCCACCGAGGGCAACGCGGAGATCGGCGAGCATGCCGACGAGGTGATCCGCGTTCCCGCCACCGACTCGATGCTGGCGCCGCTGCTGGCGGTGATCCCGCTGCAGCTGCTGGCCTACAACATCGCCCGGCTGCGCGGCCTCAACGTCGACCAGCCGCGCCACCTCGCCAAGACGGTCACGGTGGAGTGAACGCGGAGGGCTCAGCTCCGCCTCCCGGGCCGCCCGCGCCGCTGTCCGCGCCGGGCTCGCGCACGCTGCCGGCGGTGCCGATGATCGGGCTCGATCTGCTCGACATCGAGCGCCTGGAGCGCGCGCTGGAGCGCCGCCCGAAGCTGGGGCTGCGTCTGTTCACCGACGTCGAGCGCGCCTACGCCAACTCCCGTGCCCGTCCCGGTCAGCACCTCGCGGCGCGGTTCTGCGCCAAGGAGGCGGTCGCCAAGGCGCTGGGACTGGAGGCGTGGAGCTTTCGCGACGTCGAGGTGATCTCCCAGGGTGGACCGCCGAGCGTCGCCCTGCACGGCGCGGCGGCCCGCCGTGCCGCCGCGCTCGGCGTCGAGGTCCAGATCTCACTCACCCACACCGACCACCAGGCCGCCGCGGTGGCCGTCGCCGGGGTCCCGTGACCGTGCCGGCGCCGTGGCTGCAGGCGCTCCCCGATGCCGCGTGCCAGCGGGCGACCGACGCCTGGGCGATCGAGCAGCGCGGGATCCCCGGCGTCGAGCTGATGGAGCGCGCGGGCGCCGGGCTCGCCGGCATGGTGGATTCCCGCGCCCCGGAAGGCCGCATCGTCGTGGTCGTCGGCGGCGGAAACAACGGCGGCGACGGCCTGGTGGTGGCCCGGCTGCTGCGCGACCGCGGCCGCGACGTCGACGTGCTGATGCTCGCACCCGGCGAGCAGCTGCGCGGCGACGCCCTGACCAACTTCGAGCGGCTGCCGCCGCCGGCCGCAGCGCCGTTTGATGCCGGCAGGCTCGACGGCGCCGCGGCGATCGTCGACGCGATCCTCGGCACCGGCTTCAGCGGCGAGCCGCGCGAGCCGGCGGCCGGCGCGATCGGCGCGATCAACGCGGCCACCGGGGCCGTGGTGGTGGCCTGCGACGTGCCCAGCGGCGTCGACGCGTCGACCGGCGAGGTCGTCGGGACGGCGGTTCGCGCCGACGTCACCGTGACCTTCCACGCCGCCAAGCCCGGCCTGTGGATCGCGCCGGGCAAGCACCATGCCGGTGACGTGGAGGTGGTCGACATCGGGATCCCGGCCGACGCGCCGGGATCGGCGGACGTCGGACTGATCGAGGCCGGGGTGCTCGAGGTGATCCCGCGGCGCGGCCGGGAGTCGACGAAGTTCGCCGCCGGGGCGGTTCTCGTGTGCGGCGGGTCCACGGGCCTGACCGGAGCGCCCTGTCTGGCCAGCGAGGCCGCGATGCGGGCCGGCGCGGGCTACGTGACCGCGCTCGTGCCGGCGTCGCTGAACCTCGTCTTCGAGCAGCGCCTGCTGGAGGTCATGTCGGTGCCGCTGCCCGACAACGACGGCGCGCTGACGCTCGATGCGGCCGAGATCGTCCTGGAGCGCACCGGGCGCGCCGGCGCGCTCGTGCTGGGGCCGGGCCTGGGCCGCGCGCACGGCTCGGTGGAGCTGGCTCGGACCGTCTCGCGGCACGCCGAGATCCCGCTGCTGCTCGACGCCGACGGGCTCAACGCCCACGCCGGCCGGCTCGCGTCGCTCGCCGGGCGTCCGGCCGGCACCGTGCTCACTCCGCACGCCGGGGAGCTGGC
>JBELAG010000314.1:0-6985 GCA_049509055.1 Solirubrobacteraceae bacterium | reverse complement strand
GCTGCAGCGGCTGGCGGGAGGCATGTCACGGGCCGCCGGCAAGGGCTCCCGTGACGCCGTCGTCTTTGTGGACAGCACCGCATTCGTGGTGTCGGTCCCAAACAACACCGTGATCACCGCGGTGGGCTCCGAGCACATGCGCGAGCACGTGTTCACGAACATCGACAGCGCCGTGATCGCGTGAGCTGTCTCCACACAACTCCCGGCTGGACCTCTTCGAGGAAGCCGCGAAAGGAAGTGATGCCCCGATGATGCGAGGCATGGACGCCGCGATCAGCGGCCTCGAAGCGCACCAGACGATGCTCGATGTCACGGCCAATAACCTGGCCAACGTCGACACGATCGGCTACAAGGCACAGCGCACCACGTTCGTCGACGAGCTGTCGCAGACTCTCCAGGGCGCGACCGCGCCCAACGGGTTCAACGGCGGCTCGAACGCCAAGCAGGTCGGCCTCGGCGTCGAGGTGGGCTCGATCGACAACATCATGACGGCGGGCTCGCTGCAGACGACGGGCAATCCGCTCGACATCGCGATCCAGGGCGACGGCTTCCTGGTCGCCGGCAACGGCGCGCCTCCCGCGACCGCGCCGTATACCTCCAACCTCCCGGCGTCCGACAACTACACCCGGGCCGGGAACCTGACGCTCAACCCCAGCGGCTTCCTCACCACCCAGAGCGGCGAGTACGTGATGGGCTACACCGCCCCGAGCAGCTCGACGCCTGCCCCGAGCACGACCTACATCAACGTCCCGCCGGGATCGACCAACGTCGCGATCGGGCAGGACGGCGCGGTGACCTACACCGACGAGAACGCCACCAGCCCGACGTACGGGCAGACGGTGAGCGCCGGCTACCTGCAGCTGGCCACGTTCCCCAACGAGGCCGGACTGACGCGTGACGGCGGCTCGCTGTGGAGCACGTCGATGAGCTCGGGCCCCGCCACCACGGGCACCCCGGGCGTCGGCGGATACGGCTCGACGGTCTCCGGCACGCTGGAGATGTCCAACGTCGACCTCGCCACCGAGTTCTCCAACATGATCGTCGCCGAGCGCGGCTACGAGGCCAACTCCAAGGTGATCACGACCGCCGATGAGATGCTCCAGACCGTCGTGAACATGCCGCAGGGCTAAGCAGCCCTGGAACCGGTGCCGGGGGGCGGTGATCGAGGGATGCCGCCCCCCGTCGCACCGCGTCGTTGCGACCCAGTCCCCCCCAGGAGAGAAGCCGATGATCACGCTGCACCGCCTCGGCCACGCCGTCGAGACGTTCTACCTCAATCCCGACCTGATCATGACCGTCGAGAGCACCCCCGACACCGTGATCACGCTGACGACCGGCACCAAGATCGTCGTCGCCGAGCCGCCCGAGCGGATCGCCTCCGATCTGCAGCGCTACAAGGTGTCGGTGCTCGCCGACGCGCTGGCTCGCCGGCACGAGCTGCGCGGGCAGCGGGCCGCGGTGCGCAGGCCCCCAGCGCCCCGGCGCCCCGACGCCCCACGGCCCCACATCGTGCCGCCGCCGTCAGATCACGAGCAGACCGCTTGAGGTTTTTCCTCAAACGCCGATCTAAGACACTGAGATGAAAGCGGCCAGCGCCATCGGTATCGGACTCGCGGCGGGGGGGATCCTCATGAGCGCGCTCATGGGCGGCACCAGCCCGGCGGCGTTCATGGACATCCCGGCGCTGCTGATCATCTTCTGCGGTACCGGCGGCGTCACCATGGCGAGCTGCGGGATGCCCGCGATGAAGCGGATCCCGACGCTCTACAAGCTCGTCTTCGGCCCGCCCGAGATCGATCTCAACGGCCGCGTGCAGCAGCTCGTCGGCTTCGCCGAGCAGGCGCGCCGCGAAGGGCTCCTCGCCCTTGACGCGCAGACCGGCGAGATCGAGGACAACTTCACCCGCAAGGGGTTGCAGCTCGTCGTCGACGGCTCCGACCCCGAGCTGGTGCGCGAGGTGCTGGAGGCCGAGATCGACGGCATGATGGCCCGCCACGCGGAGGGCGCCGCGCCGTTTGAGAAGGCCGGCGGGTTCGCCCCGACGATGGGGATCATCGGCACGGTGATGGGCCTCGTCCACGTGCTGCAGAACCTCGCCGCCCCGGCGACGCTCGGCCCCTCGATCTCCTCGGCGTTCATCGCGACGCTGCTCGGGGTCGGCTCGGCCAACGTCATCTACCTGCCGATCGCCAACCGTCTCAAGGCGCTCTCCAAGCAGGAGGTGGAGCTGCGCACGCTCACGCTCGAGGGCATCCTCGCCGTCCAGGCGGGCGACAACCCGCGGGTCGTCGCCGAGAAGCTCGGATCGTTCGTCCCGCCCGCCGAGCGCGAGTCCGAGGATGCCGACAACGTGACGGAGATGCCCCGCAAGGAAGCGGCGTGAGATGGCCGGACACGGCAAGAAGCGCCGCGGCGGCCACGCCGGCGAGCACGAGAACGAGGAACGCTGGCTGCTCACCTACGCCGACATGATCACGCTGCTGATGGCGCTGTTCATGGTGCTGTTCTCGATCTCCTCGGTCAACATCTCCAAGTATCAGACGCTGCAGCAATCGCTGAAGGCCGCGTTCTCGGGCTCGGTCCTGTCGGGCGGGCACGACATCCTCCAGGCCGGCTCGGAGTCGACGAGCAACCGCAGCTCCTCCACCGCCGACATCCCGGCGATCGTCCCGCTGACCCCGAGCATCCCCAAGCCCGGCGACACCAGCGCCCAGCAGATCTCCCAGGCGATGGAATCGGCGAGCGGGACCGCGCAGGAGCAGGCCGACTTCAAACGGCTCCAGCAACAGCTGCAGGCCTACGCCCGCGCCCACGGCTTCGGCAAGGACGTCCAGGCGGTCATCGAGGAGCGCGGCCTCGTCGTGCGCGTGCTCACCGACAAGCTGCTGTTCGCCTCCGGCCAGGACACCCTCCAACCCGGCGGCCTGCCGCTGCTCAACGAGATCGCCCATCTGCTCGACATCGACCGGACCCATCCGATCATGGTGGAGGGCAACACCGACAACGTTCCGATCGACACCGCGCAGTTCCCCTCCAACTGGGACCTCTCGGCGCTGCGGGCGACGACCGTGCTGCGCTACCTGATCGCGCACGGCGTGGCCGGAACGCGTCTGTCGGCCGCCGGCTACGGCGACATGCACCCCGTGGCCAGCAACGCCACGGCGGCCGGGCGCGCGCAGAACCGGCGCGTCGACATCGTGCTGCAACGCATCTATCCAGCACCGAACCCCTCATAGGACATGGACAAGAAGAAGCTCATCATCATCCTCGTCGTCGTCTTGGCCGGCGGCGGCTTCGCCGCCAAGACGTTCCTCATGCCGAAGCCCGCCGTCGCCAAGGCGAAGATCGCCGGCGAGATCTACGTCCTGCCCAAGGGCTTCACCTTCAACCTCACCGGCGGGCACTACGCCACGATGACGATCGGATTGATCCTGGGGATCGGCCAGAGCGACGGCGTGACCGCCGCCGGGGCGACGACGACCCCCGCCGGCATCGGCACGCTCCCCGAGGAGCCCGCGATCCGGGCGATCATCACCAACATCATCACCGGCCAGACCTCGCAGACAATGCTGTCGGCGGCCGGGCGCGCGCATCTGCAACAGCTGATCCTCGCCCAGATCGCCAGCACCACCGACGTCAAGGTGACGGCCATCCTGTTCACCGACGTGGCCGTCCAGTAGGGGTGCCGCGATGAGCCAGGACGTCGACTTCGAGCCCCTCAGCGGCCCGGGCGCCGGGTCGGGCGCGGGCCTGGAGGTGGGCGCCGACCTGCGCCGGCTGAGCGCCGTGCCGGTCGATCTCAGCGTCGAGATCGGCCGCACGCGGATGACCGTCGGCGAGACGCTCGAGCTCCGCGAGGGCTCGGTCGTGACGCTGGACCGGTTGGCCGGCGAGCCGGTCGACCTGTTGGTCAACGGCACGCCGATCGCCCGCGGCGAGGTCGTCGTGATCGACGAGCAGTTCGGCCTCCGGCTCACCCATGTCCTGTCGGCGGGCAGCGACCCGTCGGCGACCCCGTCGGTGGGCTGAGCGCGCGCCGAGCCCTCAAGCTGGCGGGCACCGAGCCGACTATCTCGTCAGGAATGAAAGCGCAGCACGGACGCAACTCAAAGGAGCAGCACATGTCAACCCAAGCCAATCAACGCCAGCTCGTCGTCTTCACCCTCGGGGCCGAGCACTACGCGCTTCCGATCCAGTCCGTCCACGAGATCATCCGCTACGCCCAGCCCCGCTCGGTCGCCTCGCGGACGGATTGGGTGCGCGGCGTGATCAGCCTCCGCGGCCGGATCGTGCCCGTCTACGACGTGGCCGCCCGGCTCGGAATCGCCTCCGAGGTCAGCGAGCACACCAAGATCGTGATCGTCGAGGCCGGCGCCGAAACCGCCGGCGTGATCGTCGACAGCGTCGAAGAGGTGCTGACGGTCAGCGACGATCAGATCGAGGACGCGCCCGGCGCGGACATGTCGATGATCGAGGCGATCGTGCGGATCGACGACCGCCTGGTCGTGCTGCTGACGCTCGGCACCATCTTCGCGTCCCCGGAGCTTGCGGTCGCCGCCTGATCGGCGCGCGCCCGCTCGACCCGGCACCCCGATGTGACAATGGCCACCACCGCCCCACCCCGAGTCGTCGTCGCCGACGACAGCGCGCTGATGCGCCGGATCGTCTCCAACCTGCTGATCCGCGGCGGCGTCGAGGTGGTCGGTAGCGCCAAGGACGGCGACGAGGCGCTCGCCCTGTGCGAGCGTGAGAGCCCCGACGCGATGACGCTGGACCTGGCGATGCCGGGCCTCGGCGGGATCGACGTGCTGCGCGCCCTGCGCCGGCGCGGCGGCCAGCAGATCCCGGTGGTCGTCGTGTCAGCGTTCTCGCCTGCCCAGGGGGCTCGGGCGGTCGATGCGCTCGCCGAAGGCGCGTTCGAGCTGGTGCCCAAGCCGTCGGGCAACGGCGACGTCGAGGCGTTCGAGCGCAACCTCCTGACCAAGATCCGCCAGGCCGTCACCTCGCGCCCGCGCCGTCGCGCCCCGGCGCCGGCGGCGACGCCGGCTCCCCCGGCCGCGCCTCCGTCGCGCCCCGCCCGGCGGTCGCGACCGGGCCGGCACTCCCAGGTGCTGTTGATCGCCACCTCGACCGGCGGACCGCGCGCCCTGGCCGCACTGATGCCCGAGCTGCCGTCGCCGCTGGGTCTCGGCACGCTGATCGTCCAGCACATGCCCGCCGGCTTCACCGCCTCGCTGGCGGCCCGGCTGGACCGCAGCAGCCCGCTGACCGTGCGCGAGGCGCAGGGCGGCGAGAAGCTCGACCCCGGCGTCGCGCTGATCGCGCCCGGCGGCCGCCATCTGCGTCTCGGCTCCGACGGCGTGACCACGCTCAGCGACGAGGCCCCGCTCGGCGGGCTTCGCCCCCGCGCCGACCTGCTGATCGAGGACGCCGCCCGTCTGTACCGCGAGCGCCTGCTGCTCGTCGTGCTCACCGGCATGGGCAACGACGGCCTGCGAGGAGCCCGCGAGGTGCGTCGCACCGGCGGCCGGATCCTCGCCGAGGCCGAACAGACCTGCACCGTCTACGGGATGCCGCGAGCGATCGTCGAGGCCGAGCTGGCCGACGACGTGCTGGGGCTGCACCAGCTGCCCGACGCGATCGCCGTGGAGATGGCGCGATGACTGCGATCGCCGCCGACGACTACGTCGTCTTCTGCGAAGGCCTGCGCCAGATCTGCGGCGTCGACCTCGGCCAGTACAAGCGCCCGCAGATGGAGCGGCGGCTGCGCACGTTCTTCGCCCGCAAGGGGATCAACCGCCTGTCGGACTCGCTGGACTCGTTGCGCCGCGACAAGGGCGAGCTCGACGAGCTGCTCGACCGCGTGACGATCAACGTCTCGCAGCTGTGGCGCCACATCGAGCAGTGGGGCTGGCTGGAGCGCGAGATCCTGCCCGAGCTCGGCCGGACCGGCCAGCTGCGCGCCTGGAGCGCCGGCTGCTCCTACGGAGCCGAGGCGTTCACGCTCGCCGCCGTCTGCAACCGCGTGATTCCCAAATGCCGCGTCAGCATCCTCGGCACCGACATCGACCGCCGGATGATCGCGCGGGCCAAGGCGGGCGTCTTCTCCGCCGAGGACGCGCGCGGAGTGCCGGTCGCCGAGATGGAGCGCGGCTTCGAGCGCGTGCCCGAGGGCTGGCGTGCCCGCGAGGCGCTGCGCCGGATGACCGACTTCCAGCTCGGAGACCTGCTGCGCCTGCAGCCGCGCGCCGCCGCCCACGACCTGGTCATGTGCCGCAACACCGTCATCTACTTCGCCGAGCCGATCCGCGACGAACTGCACGGACGGCTCGCGCAGGCGCTGCGGCCCGGCGGTTATCTCATCGTCGGGGCAACCGAGCGGGTCGCCAAGCCCGGCGACCTGGGCCTGGAACTGAAGCATCCCTTCATCTACCGGAAAGCATGATGGATACCTCTGAGTACATGCCGATGTTCCTGGCCGAGGCACAGGAGCACCTCCAGGAGCTGAACCTGGCGATCGTGCGTCTCGAGCACGATCCGCACGACCGCGCGACCGTCGACGAGATCTTCCGCATCGCCCATTCGCTGAAGGGCATGAGCGCCACGATGGGCTTCTCGCTGATCGCCGAGCTCACCCACCAGATGGAGGACGTCTTCGAGCTGCTGCGCCAGCGCAGCGAGGGCCTGCCCAGCCAGGCGGTCGACACGCTCCTGGCCTGCCTCGACGCTCTGTCGGCGTCGTTTGAGTCGATCGAGACCGACGGCCAGGAGTCATTGGATCCGACCGAGCTGATCGAGCGCCTGCACGGCCTCGTCCGCGATCGCACCGCCGATCAGGAGGTCAGCCGTGCCGGTGGTGCGGTGATGCCCGACCTCGTCGCGGCCGCCGCCGAGGGCGCGCGGGTGCTCCACGTCGTCGCGATCCTCGCCGACGACGTGCTGATGCCGGCCGTCCGCGCCCACATGGTGTTCGCGGCGCTGGCCG
>JBELAG010000313.1:0-7015 GCA_049509055.1 Solirubrobacteraceae bacterium | reverse complement strand
GCGCGCGCTCGTGCACTGGTTCGCGGCGCAGACGAAAGCCGCGGCCGACGCCTGGGAACAGGCGGCCATACACGCGACGCGTGCCGGAGCCCAGCACGAGCGCGCCGAGATCCTAGTCTGGATCGCGTCGTCGCTTGTCTACGGCCCAACGCCGGTCACCGACGCCATCCGCCGTTGCCAGCAGATCACCACCCAGGTGCAAGGGAACCTCGTCGCGCAGGCGGCAACGCTCCCCAAGCTGGCCGCGCTCCACGCGATGGAGGGCCGCTTCGACCTCGCGCGTACGCTGCTGGCGAGCAGCGATTCATTGTTCAACGAACTCGGCCTCGGGCTGAACTCGGCCGTCTCCCATCACGCCGCGCTCGTCGAGCTCCTCGCCGGAAACGCGGCAGAGGCAGAGCGCAGCCTGCGGCTCGGCTACCTCGCACTCGAGCAGATGGGCGACAGGTCGCTCCTCTCCACGACCGCCGCATACCTCGCGCGGGCGATCCTGGCACAGGGACGCGACCAGGAAGCAGCGCGCTACGCCGCGCGAAGCGACGAGCTCGCCGCCGCCGCGGACGTCTCGACCCAGGCGATATGGCGTGGCGTTCAAGCCTGCGTGCTCGCCCGGACCGGACAGCTCGAGGATGCGGAGCGGCTCGCTCGCACCGCCGTCGCCCTGTTGGAGGCCAGCGACTTCGTCAACCACCAAGGCGAAGCCCTACTCGATCTCGCCACAGTCCTCGAATACGACAGGCGGCCAAACGCAGCCGGCGCCGCCCTCCGCGCAAGTCTGAGCCACTTCGAGCACAAGGGAAACACCGTCGCGGCAGGCCAAGTGCGAAACCGACTTGCCCGAATCGCGGCCCTCTGAGAGAATCTCGCCGCGTGACGCACATGTCTGACTTCGAGAAGCTCACCCTGCCCAGCGAGGCGGCTGGGCCGCTCGCGACCGGAACCGTGACACCAGACGGCATGGTCGACTGGATTCACGTCTGGATCGTGCAATCGCAGCAGTCGACACTCGCAACAGCCACCGGCTTCGGATCGTCCCCGAACACCGAGTGGAGCGTTCAGACCGCTTTGCAGGAAGGCTCAGTCAGCTTCCAGAAGGGCCCCGCGCTCGCGCTGGCGTCGGCCTCGATGACGACGATCTCGACAGACGGAACACGCGACTCGACGGTGTTCCACTGGTCACAATCACTCGCGATCCAATAGCGCGTCGCTAAACAGGAAGCCGGGCGAGGGTCTTCGCGGCTGAACCGCGTCTAACGCTTAGGCGTGCAAATCTGCGCCGTTGCTACCGGAGGCCCATAAGGCTCGCGCTGTTGACCCCCGACGCACGCGCTGGGGCGCGTTCAGCGCAAACGGGATCGTCGCGCCCGCTGGTGCCCGAGCGGTCTGCGCCCCCTTGCACGCGCGGCGTGGCCGCCGTAGAGTCGCTCCCATGGCGAGCACCACGGTTGAGATCGCCCGGCCGCCCGACGAGGTCTTCGCCTTCGTCACTGATCCCAGCCAGCTGTCGGCCTGGCAGGGCGCCGAGGAGGTGGTCCAGCTCACGGAGGGGCCGGTGGGGGCCGGAACGCGCTTTCGCGAGGTCCATCAGGTCATGGGCCGGCGGCGGGTCGAGCTGACCGAGGTGGTCAAGTGCGAGCCCGGCCGGCTGTTTCACATCCGTGTCGTCGAAGGGCCGCCCGTCGACGGGCGCTGGGAGTTCGCGCCGACGCCGGCCGGCGGCACGCGCGTGACGCTCACGCCGCTCGCTCACCTGCCCGGCCGGGCGCGGATCGCCAATCGCGCGATGGAGCAGATGACCGCGCTGGCGTTCCGTCGCGCCCATCGGCGGCTCAAGCGCGCGCTGGAACACGGCGCCGCTAGTCGCCCGGCCCGGCGGGACTCAGAGCAAGCCCGGTTGCTGCGCGGAGGAGCCCGCTTGCACTCTGCTGTCCGGGAACGATCGTCTGCGTTACACCCTCCCGCGCAGTCGGCGAGGCCAGCGTTTCCGGGGGCGCCCGGTGTAACACGACCCGTGTAACGCGCCAATGTCTAGCGCTCCCCCGTTCGCGGTACAGTCCGCGTATGCGGATCGGGTATGGGCGCGTGTCGACGCGCGATCAGCATCCCGAAGCTCAGCACGACGCGCTCGAGGCGGCCGGGTGCGAGCGAATCTTCATTGAGCACGCAAGCGGCAAGCTCGCCACTCGCCCCGAGCTCGACAAGGCACTGCTCGTCGCAGAGCGCATCGGCGACCAGCTCGTCATCACCAAGCTCGACCGGCTCGGCCGCTCGCTCGAGCATCTGATCGAGCTCTCCAAGCTCCTGCAAGCCCGCGGGGTCGACCTGGTCGTACTCGACCAGGGGATCGATACCTCGACTGCGGTGGGGCGCCTGTTCTTTCAGATCATCGGGGCTATCGGCGAGTTCGAGCATGCGCTGATGCGCGAGCGCACGATGGATGGTCTGGCCGCCGCCAGAGCCCGCGGGCGGACCGGCGGGCAGAAACCCAAGCTCTCGGCCCGGCAGATCAAACTCGTTCGGGAGGCGTATGACCGGCGAGACTGCACCGTCGCTGAGATCGCGGCGGACTTCGGTGTGACCCGCCAGACCGTGTACCGCGCACTGAACAAGACCGAGACCGGTCCCGCTCCCCGCGTCTGAGGGCGGGCCAGGGCTCGAGCGTGCACCAATCGGCAGGTGTGCCCACTGGCCTTCTGCGACTCAGAGGAGAAGCGCCGCAAAGGCGCGATCGCGCCGATCTCGACGACCGCGTTGTCCGCTGGAGGGGAGTGATGACCGTGGTCCGTCTCGGCCGACAGTGGCTGCTGATGAGTGCCGTCGTGTCGTGCGCCGCTCCCGACGTTTGGTGGCCGGTATCCGATCCGGGTGGGCGTCAGGCCGAGTCAGACGACGGCCCGGTTGATGGCAGCCAGGCCCCGTAAGCGTCGCCACCGGCCGGCGCTTGAGCATGGCGGTCAGACGCCCACCTGCGATCCAGGCAATGTCACCGGACGCGAGCGAGGCTTGCGCGAACAGCCAGAGCACGATCAACGGGCTGCACAACGCGGCGCGCCGTGGTGGCTCGGGTTCGCGTGCTGGTGCGCCGCGGCCGCGCGCTGTCGGGGGCCGGGGCCGCGTTGTCGCAGCGGTCTTGGGGATCCTCGCGCCAGCGGAGGCGCAGCACACCGCGGCTGACCGAGTCCACACGGCCGAGGTTCTGGCTGTCAGGATGTCGCGCCGGTGTCGTGGTTCTCGTGACGCTGCCGTTTTCGGCGGTGTCACGGCGGCGACGTGGAGGGTTTACGCGACCTTGTGGTCTGGAGCCAGCGGCTTTCGATTGTGTTGGTGCAGGCCGACATGGGAGCGTGGTGCCGCGGGACGTACTTTGCGGTGAGCGCGAAGCGGACGGTTCAACGATCAGACGGCCCGCTGAGGACGCACACAATTCAAGGCAGAAACCGGAGGATGAAATGCACGTCGATCGATGTTCTCACAGGTGTTTGATTGTCGCTGTCGCGGTCTCGCTGCTGGCGGTGGGGGCCGGAGTGGTGAGTGCCGTGCTCGGTGCTCCGGGCGGCCTGGTGGTGATGGGCGATGCGAGTTGCCTCGCCTGCGTGGTCGCGTTCACGCTCCTGATCTGGGCTGCGATTCAAGACGGGAAGGAGCGCGAGCCGGCCTCTGTCGGTTAGCGTGGCGTTCAGCTTCGATGAACGCGACTGCCGCCGTTGCCTGTCGTTACCCGCTGGGCGTTGTGGGGTTGATCGGGTGCGATCGCAAGGGACCTGGCGGGTGCGGGCGTGGTGAGAGGGACGAGAGGCTGCGGCCGGGGCGGCACGGTTCGCGGTGGGGCGTCTCTCATGTCCGGCGCCCGTGTGGCTTGTGTCGCAGGTGGACGTCGAGGCCACGCTGAGACTGACGGGAGGCTGATCGGGCAGGCGGCGGCACCGCCGGTCGACGCGCGTGGTCACAGGGCTGACCGCGCTTGATCCAGACGCCGCTCGCGGGCGTCGGCCTACGGTCTGGGCGAACTCCAGGCATGGGAGTGGGTCTCTCACCCTCGCCGCGCAGCGCGCGGTGCGCGAGAAGGTTGGGCATGCGGTCGATCGGTTGGCTGCGAACGCGGAGGCTCCGGCGCCCATTCGCCGACCGCGCAATTTGAAGCTATGTACGGCGGCTGAGGTGAGAGTTAGACTGGCCTGCGATGTCGTCGGTCCGGCCGGATCTCGAGGTACTCGTGAGACAGCAGGTCACGGCTGTGCTGCGCAGCCTGCAGCCTGCCGGGCTGGCCGAGGAGATGGCCGACGTGTTGCTCGACTCGATCCCGGAGCTCGGCCGTGCCACTGACCTGGACTTCCGGGCCAGTCTGGTGCTCAGCTGTGAGGGTAATCTGAGCGCGATCTGGGCTCAGCTGCTCGCCGGGGCGGTGCCGGAATCGATCACGCCGCCGCCGGGGGCGATCGCGTGGGCGCAGGAGCTGGTGCACCGCGGGGTTGAGCTCCCGGCGCTGTTGCGGGCGTATCGCCTCGGTCATTGGCTTGCCGAGCGTCGCTTCGTGGAGGTCGGCGTCGAGCTGGAGCTCGATCCTGACGTCCGGTGGAGGACGATGGCCCATGCGTCGGATCACTTCTTCGCGTACATCGATGCGGTCTGCACGCGGCTGGTCGAGGATTATGAATTGGAGCACGCGCGCTGGATTCGGGGCGCGGCGGCCGCCCGCGCCGAGCTGGTTGGGGCGATCCTCGAGCGTCGACCGATCGACGCGCGCACGGCCACTGACAAGTTGCGTTATGACGTCGCCCGCCGGCACGTGGCGATGATCGTCTGGAGCGATCCGCGCGAGGAGACGCCGAGCGCTGGATCGCTCGAAACGGAGGCGGTACAGCTCGGCGCTGCTGTCGGTGGCGGTCCGGTGCTGACGGTGCCGATCGGTGAGCGCGTGCTGTGGGCGTGGACGTGCGGCGAGCGGTTGGTGGACGACGCGGGCGCGATTTCCCATCGGATGGGCGGGGGTGTGCGCGCGGCGATCGGCAGCTGCGGTGAGGGGTTGGCGGGTATGGCCGAGTCACACGAGCAGGCGCGCGTCGCGCGCCGTCTGGCCGAGCTGCGAGACGTCCGTTCGGGCTCGATCGTGGCCTATCGCAGCGGCGGGCTCTCCGCGCTGCTGGCGGCCGACCCGGCCGAGGGCGTCCGTTTTGCGGAGACCGAGCTCGGGGAGCTGATCGGCGGTACGGACGCCGCTGCTCGTCTGCGTGCGACGCTGCGGGTGTACCTGGAGGAGAACCTTAGTCCGGCGCGCGCCGCGCGCCGGCTCGGGGTCCATCAGAACACCGTCGTCTATCGCGTCAAGCGCGCCGAGGAGCTGCTCGGACATGAGATTGAGCCGCGGCGGCTGCACCTTGAGATCGCGTTGCGGCTGGCCGAGATGATCGACGGCCTTCGGGCGGCGTCAGGCCGCCAGCGCTGACGTTTCCGGAGCGCTTCAGTACCGAGCCCCGGGGTTGTCGGGCGCGACGCTGATCGCGGGTGAGAGGGTGAGAGCACTCCCCGAGCAGGCGCGGCGCGATCGGCACGGTGAGATAGGGCAGGGAGGGTCGCCAGCTGAGCAACGCGGCATTGAGTCGTGTTTACGCGGCCAGCGATCTTCATCGAGGAAGGCGCCGATCACGCCGGCGATGTTCTCGGGTTCATCGAGCCGGAGCGGATGCCCGGCGCCGTTGGCGATGTGCGGGTGCGTCTCGGGGGTCCGCGTCGCGAGCACGCGCGCGTTGCGCAGCGGAACGCTTGGATTGTCGTCGCCGCCGATGACCAGGGTCAGTGAGGCCAGCCGTCTCAGCCACGCCGGGCTGGACCCACCGTGCCGCCGCGGTAACGCTGGAACGCGGTAACCAAGCGGATCCGGTGGCCCCAGCTGTCGCTCGCCCGCATGTGCAGACACAGCGCCGGGCCGGGCGGTGCGCCCGCCGGCGACGCGGGGCAGGCTCAACGCCAGCAGCTTCGGGTGGTAGGAGCGCGCCGCTGTGGCCAGCATGACGGCCGTGAGCGGACGCGGCGGCGAGCCGCCCGGATTCCCCGGGACACGTGGGGCACAGCACCAGCCGCTGGACGCGCTCGGGCGCGCATCGGATCGGCTCCGGTGCCAGTGCGCCACCCCATGAGTAGCCAATGGACGTGGATGCCAACGGGCTGCGCCTGCGTCGTACGTCCAGGTCCCGGGGCGACCAGCGTTGTTGACCACTGAAATCAGTGCTCACATGGACGAACGGCGGCTCCCAACTTGGGTTGCTGCTCATGCTCGGGCCGCGGGCGGCTCGCGGCTGTCTGGGCGGCGGGCTCGGCCTGGTCGTCTCACAGCGGCATGGCCGCCAGCGGACGGCTCGACCGGGCGCGGGGTAGAGGTGGAAACGGACTGATTGACGGCTGTGACGATCTCCGCAGGGCTTGGCCCGCTTCCTCCCGCGCTTATACCCCGGCCGGGGTCCTGAGTGTCGAGCGCTTCTGGTGTCCCCGGGCTTGACCGCGGTCCGCGCCGATGGCGCGCAGCGCGGACCGTGCGGCGTTGTAGCCGCACATGCCGTGCGCACCGGCCCCGGGTGGGGTGGCCGCCGAGCAGAGGTAGACCCCGGGGATGCCGAGGCTGTAGGGGTCCAGGGCGGGGCGTGGCCGGAAGATGAGCTGGAGCGGGTCGTTTGCCCCGGTGACGATGTCGCCGCCGACGTAGTTGGCGTTGTGCGCTGACATGTCGGTGGTCGAGCGGACGTGCCGGGCGAGGATCCGGTCGCGGAAGCCCGGGGCGAAGCGCTCGATCTGCGCCTCGATCGCGGCCGTCGCGTCGCCGGTGTACCCGTTGGGCACGTGGGCGTAGCTGTAGATCGGATGGATGCCGTCCCGTGCTCGGGACGGGTCGGCGAGCGATTGCTGGCAGACGAGCACGTAGGGCCGCTCTGGCATCTGGCCGCGGTGGAGCATCTTCTCGGTGGCGGCGATCTCGCGCAGCTCGCCGCCGAGGTGCACGGTGCCGGCGCGACGGGCCGGCTCA
>JBELAG010000312.1:0-7026 GCA_049509055.1 Solirubrobacteraceae bacterium | reverse complement strand
CCGCCGGCCATGCGGTCAGGGCGGCTGCCGCGCTGCGGGGGCGCCGGATCGCGCGGCTCTGGTTGTCGTCAGCGCCGAGTTCCGCGCTTCGAGAACGGTGCCGACATCAGGACGCGGCGCGGACGGATCCGAGCGCCCGCAGCGGACCCGGGGCGGCGCCGGCTTGTGGTCCGCGCGGCGGACGTTCCGAAGCCAGGCGCCGTCGCGATCAGCCGGAGGCGACGCCGACCGCCCCGTTCGGCGGCCGGCTTTGGCCGCATGGACATGGGAGCCGGCCGCCGTGGCAGATAGATTCGCCGGGAGTTGGCGCCGGAAGCCGCGCTCCGGCCTTTCGACGAGACGCGTGGAGGACGATGGTGACGGCGACGATTGCGCCTGAAGTCGAGTTCGGCAGCGGCGGCGGCTCGATCGCCGACGAGCCGGCATTCGAGGCGCGGGGGATCGACTACATCCCGCTCGCCGAGCGGCGCGGTGGACCGGTTGACCTCGCCTGGATGTGGGCCGGGGCCCTGTTCAACGTCGAATACGTCGTGTACGGGGCATTGATCATGTCGTTCGGCCTGCGCGTCTGGCAGGCCGCGGTGGTGATCGTCATCGGGAACCTCTCGTACATCGTCGCCGGGCTCGGCTCACTGCAGGGACCGCGTGCCGGCACCGCCGCATTCACGATCAACCGCGCCCCGTTCGGACCTGTCGGGGCGAAGCTGATCGCGGTGTTCAACTGGATCACGCAGGTCGGCTACGAGATCGAGGGCCTGGCGCTCGTCGTGCTCGCCGGTCTGGCGCTCTTCAACAAGGCCGGGGTCGGTGGCTCGACCGGGCTCAAGGTGGGGCTGATCGTCGTCGCCGCCGGTGTCCAGCTGATGTTGCCGCTGTTCGGCCATCGGGCGATGCTGCGCGTCCTGCGCATGATGGTGTTCCCGTTCATCGGCCTGTTCATCGTCTTCACGATCCTGTCGGTCGGCAAGGTCCACCTCGGCGCCGGACACGACGCGAGCTTCGCCGAGATGCTCGCGGCGCTGGCACTGATCCTGTCGGCCGGAGGCTATGGCTGGCCGATGAACGCCAACGACTTCTCCCGGTACCTCCCTCCCGAGACGAGCCCGAAGAAGATCGTCTGGTCCGTCGCGCTCGGCGGCTACATCCCGTCGACGCTCCTGTCGCTGCTCGGCGCGGCGCTGTACACGATCCCGGCGGTCGCGGCCGGCGGTGGCGGAGCGGTCTCCGGCCTGACGCACGCCTTCGCCGGCTGGTTCCTGGTCCCCTACCTGCTGTTCATCATCGTCCAGCTGTTCGCGATCAACTCGATCGACCTGTACTCCTCGGGTCTCACCCTCCAGGCGATCGTGCCCCGGATCAAGCGCTGGCAGTGCGTGCTGATCGACACGATCGTGGCCGGAGCGCTGACCGCCTACACCGTGTTCTCGAGCGGCTTCAACACGTTCATCACCGACTTCCTGGAGTTCATGCTGATCTGGATCTCGCCGTGGGTCGCGATCTACCTGGTCGACTACCTCCTGCGTCGCGGGCGCTACGACTCGGCGTCACTGATGCAGACGGCGCGAGGGCTCTACTACCGCAACGGGGGCATCAACCGGCCCGCGATCGCCGCCCAGCTGATCGGCATGCTCGGCGCGGCGTCGTTCCTCAACGCATATCCAGCGTGGACATCGCCGCTCACCAATGCCACCGACGGCGCCGATGCCAGCGTGTTCATGGGGGCGCTGCTGGGGGGCGGGATCTACTACTTGCTCGCGCGAAGGTCGGTACCAAAGGAGGCCGACCAGTCGGTTCACGGGGAGACGCTGGCGATGCAGGCGCCGCCGAGCTGAGCGCCGGGTCGGTCGCCACGGTCTCGGCGCCGGGGGCCTGCGCCCGGAACGCTGCGCCGCTGAACAGCGGCCGGAAGGAACTCGCTGCCCGCCGCAGAACCCGACCGAGACGTGACACGCTCGGTCGCTTTGATCTGCACGATTGCCGCCGGGCTGTTGGTCGGGCTGCAGCCGGCGTCCAACGCGGCGCTGTCGGAACACGTCGGCGACCTGGGCGCGGCGCTCGTGAGCCTGTTGGTCGCGGCGGCGATCGTTGGCGTGCTGCTGGTCGTCGCCGGGCATCCCGGTCGGCTGGCCGGTATCACCGGGATCGGGCCCGAGCACCTGGTCGGCGCGATCGGCGGTGCGGCCGTGGTGGCGATCGGGTTGGCCGCGGTCAGACCTCTGGGGGCCGGCGCGGTGATCGCATTGCTCGTCGCCGGCCAGGTGATCATCTCGATCGTCGCCGACCGCCTCGGCTGGTTTGGCTTGCACCAGGTCCAGATCGGCGTCGGGCGGCTGCTCGGGATGGCGCTGATCATCGCCGGCACCGTGCTCGTGACGCGGTCCTGACCGGGCCCACCGGGCGCGACCTGGTCACGACGGAGGCACGCTCTACCCGCTGCTCAGCCGGCTGCGTCGCGCCGGTCGTGGTCTCCCGGCTCCGGCGAGCCGGAAGCGATCATCGCGGCCGAAAGCCCAGGGCTGACGTGAGCCACACCGGCCGGGGGACGGCGCGCGATCGCCCGCGACGCTGAGCGCCCGGGCATGGAGGTGCGAGCAGGCATCCGTCCCGGCCACTAGGATGCCGTCGCATGCCGCGACTCGGAGGCGTCAAAGCGATGTTGGCTGCGGTCGTCGGCCGATTGCCGGTCGGCGCGGCCGTCCTCGCCTGCTGTGCGCTGCTGGCGGCATCGGCTCTCGCGACCCCCGCGATGACCCGATCGGTCCGCCGCAAGTCGGTGGCTGCGGTGCGCGAGGCCGGCAACCCCGGGGGCAACTTCCCGGTGCCGGCGGCCGGAGCCGCGGTCGATACGAGCAACCCCACGAGGGTGATCGGGAAGGGCACGCCGGCCAGTTGCACCTCGCTGGCGGTCGTGCTCGCGGTGGCCGCGGGCGGCATCATCACCTTCAACTGCGGGCCCAACCCGGTCACGATCGTGATGAGGACGACGGCCACGGTGATCAAGACCCGGCCCCAGGTCGTGTTGGATGGCGGCGGCCTGGTCACGCTGAGCGGGGGCGGCAAGCGCCGAATCCTGTACTCGGACACGTGCGCGGGCACCGTGTCGACCAGTAACTGCGTGGATCAGCCGTATCCGCAGATCGTGGTGCAGAACTTGACCTTCGAGGACGGCTACAACGGCACGGCCGAGACCGCCTGCACCTCCAACATCCCGGCCTGCTGGTATGGAGGCGTCGACGGCGGAGGGGCGATCTACGCCGAGGGCGGCCAGTTCAAGGCGGTCAACTCGCAGTTCCTGGACAACAGCTGCTACTCCTCCGGCCCGGATCTCGGCGGCGGCGCGATCCGCGCGCTCGCCCAATACGACAACCTTCCCGTCTACATCACCGACGACACATTCGAGGGCAATCAGTGCTCCAACGGCGGAGCGCTGAGCAGCATCAGCGTCAAGTGGGACGTCCTCAACAGCGAGTTCACCGGCAACGCAGCCATCGGCTGGGGGGCCAACCCGGCCGCATCCGGCACGCAGGGCGGCGGCAGCGGCGGCGCCATGTATCTCGACGGCCAGAACGACGACGCCCTGATCGCCGGCACCGTGATGACCGGCAACACGGCCAGAGAAGGCGCAGGCGCCGTCTTCGACGTCGTCGACAGCGGCCCCGGCCCGCTGACGTTCAACGAGTCGAATCTGAGCAACAACGTCAGCGGAGCGTTCCAGAACTTCCCCGGGATCTTTTACGACCTCGACGGCACCGACACCGCTCCGGTGATGATCGACTCCACCGACAGCTGACCCGCTCGGCACCCGCCCGACGCGATCTCGGTCGGGCCGCGTACCGGACGGCCGCGCACCGTTGGGCCCGCGGTCCGTCCGCCCGAGAGGGCCGAGGGCGCGGCCGCACGACTCTGGGGCGGTTTCCGGAATCGTTACCATTAGCTGCCGTGCGACCGGGATACACCGTCAGTGAATCCAGCGAGATGCTGGCGGCGGTGCCGTTGACGGTCGGGTCCCAGCGGCGCCGGGCGAGCATGCGAGAGGTGGCGGAGCGGGCGGGGGTGGCGATCTCGTCGGTGTCACGGACGCTGTCGGGCCATCCGGATGTGAGCGAAGGGATGCGACGCCGCGTGCTGGCCGCGGTCGACGAGCTCGACTACCGGCCGGATCTGCTCGCCCAGGGCCTGCGCAGCCGGGCGACGCGGTCGATCGGGTTCGTCGCCGGCGACATCTCCAATCCGCTGCTGGCGCAGATCGTCCGCGGCGCCGAGGTGGCGCTGCGCCAGGCCGGGTACTCGATGCTGCTGACCAACTCGCTCGTCGATCCCGAGCTCGATCATCACAACATCGAGCTGCTCGACCAGCGCCGGGCCGACGGGATGATCGTGCTGCTGGTGAGCGAGACCCACCGGCCGACGATCCAGGCGCTGTCGGCGCTCCAGGTGCCGGTGGTGGTGGTCGAGCGCGACTTCCCGCCGCAGATGCGGGTGAGCCGGGTGCTGTCCGACCACCGGGTCGGCATGTCGGTGGCGGCCGAGCATCTGCTGGAGCTCGGGCACCGCCGGATCGCGGTGATCGGCGGACAGGCGGTGCGCCCGACGCGGGAGCGGCGGGAGGCCGTCGCGGGCATGATGGGGAGGTTCGGGATCGGCCGGGAGAACCTGCTCGTGCGCGAGGGGGTGTTCTCGGTCGAGCACGGGGCGGCGGCGACGCGAGAGCTGCTCGATCTCGACTCGCCGCCGACCGCGCTGATCGCCGGCAGCAACCAGATCATGATCGGGGCGCTGCAGATCATCGGCGGCCGCGGGCTGGAGCTGGCGCGCGACCTGTCGTTCATCGGTGTCGACGACGTCGACATCGCCAGCCTGTACCGACCGCGGATCAGCGTCGTCGATCGCGACCGGGTCGCGATCGGGACCGTGGCCGCCGAGCTCGTCCTGAGCCTGGTGCGCGATCCGGCCGGGCCGCCGCGCGAGGTCATCCTGCCGACGACGTTCATCAGCCGCGAGAGCTGCGGCCCGCCCCCGGCGTAGGCGCCCGCCCGCGGGGGTGAAGGGGGGCGGGTCGCCGGCGCTGCGGGGCGGGGGGGCCGGTCCGGCAGGGGCAGCGCGCGGCCGGTGCCGCCAGCAGGCTGCAAACGATTCTGGTACCGTCTCCGGCCAGGATGGAGAGGAGAGGCCGCGAGCGAGGCCGCGCCAACCGCCGCGGAGAGGCGCCGTGACGCGGGTCACCGGGGTGACGCCGTTCGCGGTCTGCTATCCGGAGCCCAACGACAACGACAACCTGCGCTATCTGCTGTTCGCACGGGTCGAGGCCGACGACGGCACGGTCGGATGGGGCGAGGCGATCACCCAGTTCCCGGAGGCGACCGCCGCGTCGCGGACGCTGCTGGAGGCGATGGCCGAACGGGTGATCGGCACCGACCCGATGGCCAACGTCGCCACCTGGCGCCGGCTCAAGGAGGCGACGTGGTGGTACGGCTACCGGGGGGGACCGGCCGCATTCGCGCTGTCGGCGATCGACATCGCGCTGTGGGATCTGAAGGGCAAGCTGCTCGGGCAGCCGCTGATCGACCTGATCGGCGGCGCCCACCGCGACCGGGTCCCGGCGCTCGCCTCCACGCATGCGTTCAACCCCAGCATCGAGTACGAGGCCGAACGCCACGGGCGCTACGTCCGCGATGAGGGCTATATCGGGGTCAAGATCGGAATGGGCAAGCGCGGCGACGCCCGCCTCGGCTACGAGCTCGAGCGCGACGTGGAGTTCGTCCGGCTGCTGCGCGAGGCGGTCGGTCCGGACGCCTGGATCATGATGGACCGCGGGCAGTCGCTCGTGTGGGATGTGGGCGACGCGATCCGCCGCACCCGGGCGTTCGAGGCCCATGACCTGAAATGGATCGAGGAGCCGCTCGAGCCGCCTGACCTCGCGGGCCTGCGGACGCTGCGCGGCCAGGTGAGCACGCTGATCGCCGCCGGCGAGCGCGAATGGGACGTCCGGGGCTTCCAGGAGGTGATCGGCAGCGGCCTGGTCGACGTCGTCGGCTGCGACATCGGGCGCGCCGAGGGGATCACTGGAGCGCTGCAGGTGATCGGCCTCGTCGAGCAGGCGAGCGTGTGGTTCAACTCGCACGCGTGGTCGAGCGCGGTCAACACGGCGGCGTCGATCGCGCTGTCGGCGAGTACGCCGCGCTGCCTGCTGCAGGAGCTCAAGCCCGACCCCAACCCGATGCAGCACGAACTCGTCGACGAACCGTTCGCCCAACACGGCGGCTGGATCGACGTGCCACGGCGCCCGGGGCTCGGGGTGGAGCCGCGCGAGGACGTGCTCAGGCGCTACCGGTGGGCCCCATGACGCTGCTCGAGCAGCTGATCGCGGTGGCCGCCGACAGCTATGAGCCGGGCGAGGCGCGCCGTGCGGGCGGCCGGGCGCTGTTTGACCACCTCGCCTGCCGGGCCGACGGCCGGCGCCGGGCGCCGGCCGCGGTGGGGGACGCCGGCGCCGCGGCGTTCGGGGACCTCGACGACATCCACTGGCCGTCGCTGACGCATCCGGGGGCGATCGTGTGGACGGCGATCCGCGATGCCGCGGTCGGCGAGGAGCCGACCTGGCGCGCGGCGCACATGGGCTATGAGGTGACCGCCCGGCTCGGCGCGGCACTCGGGGCCGAGCACCGGCGCTACTGGCACGCGACGACGACCGCCGGCACGGTCGGCGCCGCGGTGGCGGCGGCGGTCGGCACCGGCGCAGACCCGGTGGCCGCGGCCGGGCACGCGGTGTCGGTGGCCGGCGGCTCGATCCTGTGCATCCTGCAGCGGACCGCGACGCGGATGCTGCACCGCGACCATGCGGCGGCGACGGCGGTGCGGTGCGCCCGGCTCAGCCACCTGACGGCGGCGGGCGACGGCCTGGAGCACCCGCGCGGGATGTTCGCGGCGATGGGCGGCTCGGGCGCGGGGATGCTCGATCCGGCGCCGGCACCCGCGCTCAGCACGGTGAGCTTCCGCCGGCACCACACCTCGGGGTTCTGCCAGGCC
>JBELAG010000311.1:0-7199 GCA_049509055.1 Solirubrobacteraceae bacterium | reverse complement strand
GAGCTCGAGCAGATCACGGACTTCATCGCGACACGGAGCTACTGATGTCAGACCTCTTGCCCAGCATCCACCAGCCGCAGGACCTCCACGGCCTCAGCGACGAGCAGCTGCAGGAGATCGCCCAGGAGGTCCGCGAGCACATCATCGACACGGTGGGCGAGATCGGCGGGCACTTCGGCGCCAACCTCGGCACCTGCGAGCTCGCCGTCGCGCTGCACTCGCTGCTGGACTCCCCGCGGGACAAGATCCTGTGGGACGTCGGCCATCAGGCCTACCCGCACAAGATCCTCACCGGCCGCAGCCGGCAGCTGGACACGATCCGCCAGTACCACGGCCTGGCGCCGTTCTGCTCGATCGCGGAGTCCGAGCACGACATCATGGGCGCCGGCCACGCCTCGACGGCGATCGGCTACGCCGTCGGGATCAAGGAGGCGATGCGCCGCGGCCACGGCGAGGACGCGCACGTCGTCGCGGTCGTCGGGGACGGCGCGCTGACCGGCGGCGTCGCGTTCGAGGCCGTGCACCAGGCGGGCGGCGAGGGCACGCCGATCGTCGTCGTGCTCAACGACAACGGGATGTCGATCGCGCCCAACGTCGGGGCGCTGTCGCGCTACTTCAACCGCGTCCGGCTCAACCCCAAGCTGTGGCACGCCCGCGAGGGCGTCGAGGGCGGGCTGACCAAGCTCCCGGTCGGGATCGGCAACGCGTTCGAGCGCCTGGGGCCGCACTTCAAGGAGTCGATCAAGGCGTTCTGGGCCCCCGGACTGTGGTGGGAGGAGCTCGACTTCGCCTACATGGGGGTGATCAACGGCCACGACATGCGCGCGCTGCGCCGCGCGCTGCGCGAGGCGCTGGCCGCCGAGCGCCCGGTCGTCGTGCACTGCGCCACCGTCAAGGGCAAGGGCTTCGCCCCGGCCGAGGAGGGCGGGCTGGAGGGCATGGAGAAGTGGCACGCCGCCAAGCCCAACTCGATCGCCAACGGCGCGCCGGCCCGCGCGGTCCGCCGGCCGCCCGGCGCCAAGCCGGCGCCGCCCGCCTACACCCAGGTGTTCGGCGAGGCGCTGGTGTCGGAGTGCCGGCGCGATGACCGCGTGATCGGGATCACCGCGGCGATGAACTCCGGCACCGGGCTCAACATCCTCCAGCGCGAGCTGCCCGACCGGTACTACGACGTCGGCATCGCCGAGCAACAGGCGATCCTGTTCGCTTGCGGCCTGGCGTTGCAGGGTTGCAAGCCGGTCGCGGCGATCTACTCCACCTTCCTGCAGCGCGCCTATGACCAGATCGTCCACGACGTCTGCCTGCAGAAGCTCAACGTCGTGTTCGCGATGGACCGCGCCGGGCTGGTCGGCGACGACGGGCCGACCCACCACGGCGTGTTCGACATCGCCTACCTGCGCTGCCTGCCCAACATCGTGCTGATGGCCCCGCGCGACGAGGCGATGCTCGTCCACATGCTGCACACCGCGCTCGTCTACGACGACGGCCCGGTGGCGCTGCGCTATCCGCGCGGCACCGGCGCCGGCGTGCCGCTCCCGGCGCGCCCCGAGGCGATCGAGATCGGCACCGGCGAGATCCTGCGCGAGGCGGGTGCCGCCACGGCGGGCCCCGGGCAGGCCGCCCGGGTGGCGCTGCTGGGCTACGGCACCGGCGTCGCCAAGGCGCTGGAGGCGGCCGACATCCTCGCCGCCGGTGGGATCGCGGTGACGGTCGCCGACGCGCGCTTCGCCAAGCCGATCGACGCCGGCCTCGCCGCGCAGCTGGCTGCCGAGCACGAGCTGCTGGTGACCGTCGAGGAGGGCGTGCTGGCCGGGGGCTTCGGCTCGGCGGTGTGGGAGACGCTGTCGGACTCCGGGCTCGGGGTCGGGGGCGCCCGGATCATGCGCGTCGGGCTGCCCGACCGCTACGTCACCCACGGCGCGCCCGGCCTGCTGCACGAGGAGGTCGGCTTCACCGGACGGCGGATCGCCGAGCGCGTCGAGGCGGCCGTCGCGCAGCGCAGCGGCGTCGCCAGCAACTGACGCGCGGGCGTTGTCGGCCGCGCGTGTTCACGCCGCGGCCGCGGCGTGGCTGGACCGATCACGTACCGTGTCGCGACAGATGAAGCGCGTGCGCCTCGACCACCTGCTCGCCGAGCGCGGCGCCTTCCCCTCGCGCACGCGGGCCGCCGCGTCGGTGCTGGCCGGCGAGGTGATGCTCGGGCCCGACCGTCGCCGGGCGCAGAAGCCGGGTCAGCTCGTCCCCGACGACGTGGAGTTCGCGCTGATCGGCGCGCCCGCGTTCGTCTCCCGCGGCGGGATCAAGCTGGCCAACGCCCTCGACGCGCTCGGCGTCGCGGTGGCCGGCCGGCGGGCGCTCGACGTCGGCGCCTCGACCGGCGGCTTCACCGACTGCCTGCTCAAGCGCGGCGCCGAGCACGTGATCGCCCTCGACGTCGCCTACGGCCAGCTCGACTGGTCGCTGCGCGGCGACCCCCGGGTGACCGTCGTCGAGCGGCGCAACGCCCGCGCGCTGGAGCCCGGCGAGCTGCCCTACGCCGCCGATCTGATCGTGATCGACGTGTCGTTCATCTCGGTCGCCAAGGTGCTCGGGCCGGCGCTGGCCTGCGCCGCGCCGCGGTTTGACTGCCTGGCGCTCGTCAAGCCGCAGTTCGAGGTCGGCCGCGCGGCGGTCGGCAAGGGCGGCGTCGTGCGTGACCCGGTCCTGCGCCGCGGCGCGCTCGTCGCGGTCGCGGGCGCCGCGCGCGCGCTCGGGGTCAGCGTGCAGGGCTTCGCGAGCTCCGGCCTGCCGGGGCCCAAGGGCAACCGCGAGAGCTTCGTGTGGCTGGCCGAGGGCGCGCGCGGCGGGGGCGTCGACGTGGAGCGCGCCGCGCGCGAGGTGGAGCCGTCCGGCGAGGCTGAGCCGTCCGGCGAGGCGGAGCCGTCCGGCGAGGTGGAGCGGTGAGGGCGATTCGCACCGCCACCGTGCTCACCCACCGGCGCCCGGCCGACACCGAGCCGGCGATCCTCACGCTGATCGATCTCGCCCGCGACGCCGGTGTGCGGCTGCGCTTCGACCCCGAGGAGACCGCCAAGCACGACCTCCCCGACGACCCGATGGTGATCCTCGACGCGCCGGTCGACCCGCGCGTCGACCTGTGCTTCGCGCTCGGCGGCGACGGCACGATCCTCAGCGCCCTGCGCACCTATGCGCGGACCGGCGTGCCGGTGTTCGCGATCAACTTCGGCGAGATGGGCTTCCTGGCGACCGTCGACCGCGAGGACGCGTGGGCCGGCTCGCTGCGGGCCCTGGCCGGCGACTTCGAGGTGCTGTCGCTGCCCGGGATCGAGCTGACCGGGGGCCGCTTCACCGCGCTGGCGATCAACGACGTCTCGATCCACCGCCAGCCCGGCAAGCGGGTCGCCGACCTCGAGTACTCGGTCGGCTCCGACGAGGTGGGGAGGGTGCGCTGCGACGGGCTCGTCGTCTCCACCCCGGCCGGCTCGACGGGTTACAACCTCGCCAACGGCGGGCCGGTGATGGCGTGGGGAGTGGCCGGCTACGTCGTCTCGTTCATCTCGCCCCATTCGCTGACCGCGCGCACGCTCGTCGTCGCCCCGGCCGACCGCCTGGCGGTCGACAACCGCTCTCGCGACGAGCCGGTCGACGTCACCGTCGACGGCCGTCCGATCGGCGTCCTGCAGGCCGGCGAGCGGGTCGAGGCCCGCTTCCTGATCGACCAGGGGTCGCTGGCCCAGGTCCCCGGCACGACGTTCTACCAGCGCCTGCGCCAGAAGTTCGGGCGCCTCGCCACCCCGAGCTGATTTTTATGAAGATGTCCCGGATCGCGGGTCGCCACCGCGGCGGGGGACGCCGGGGATCCGTCATCGGGGCCTGCTAGACCACAGGCGTGCTCTACGAGCTGCGCGTCGAGAATCTGCTGCTGATGGAGCGCGCCGAGCTGCGGCTCGTGCCGGGGCTCAACATGCTCACCGGCGAGACCGGCGCGGGCAAGACGCTGCTCGCCCATGCGCTCGATCTGCTGCTCGGCGGCCGGGCGCGGCGCGGGATCGTCCGGCCGGGGGCGGGCGAGGCCTACGTGGAGGGGGTGTTCGAGCTGCCGCCCGGCCTGGCCGGCTCCGAGCGGCTGCCGACCGGGGCGCAGGAGATCGTGCTCGCCCGGCGGGTGTGGCCCGACGGCCGCACCCGGGCGTATGTGTGCGGGCGCTCGGCCTCCCAGGCCGACCTGCAGGAGCTCGGCGGCCGGCTGCTGTCCTTCTACGGCCAGCACGAGCACCGCAAGCTGATGCTCTCAGCGGCGCAGCTCGAGCTGCTGGACGCCTTCTGCGGCCCCGGCCAGCTGACCGCCCGCGCGCGGCTGCGCGCCGTCCATGACCGTGTGCGCGAGCTCCAGCGTCGCGCCGGGGAGCTGCGCGACCTGGCCGGCGCGCGCGACCGCGAGCTGGATCTGCTGCGCTTCGAGCTGTCGGAGATCGAGGCCGCGGCGCCGAGCGAGGACGAGCAGGCCGGGCTGCTGTCCGAACGCGACCGGCTGCGCCACCAGGACGGCCTGATCCGCGCCGCCGCGCTCGGCGCCGAGACGATCGCGCCCGAGACCGGCGACGGCGTCGGCGCGCTGCTGGCGCGCGCCGCCGCCGAGCTCGAGCAGGCGGCGGCGATCGACGCGACCCTCGCCGAGCTCGCCCAGCGGCTGCAGTCGCTGCGCTATGAGAGCGAGGACGTGGGCGCGGAGCTGCACGACTACCTGGCGGGCTTCGAGGGCGGCGCCGCCGGGCGGCTGGAGGAGGTCGAGGAGCGCCTGGCGCTGCTGGCGCGGCTGGAGCGCAAGCACGGCGGCTCGGTCGCCGACGTCCTGGCGCACGCCGAGCGCTGCCGGGCGCGCCGGGACGAGCTCGAGCACGCCGACAGCGCCCTGGAAGCGGTCGAGGCCGAGCTCGCCGCCGCGCGGACCGAGCTCGACGGGCTGGCGGCGGCGCTGCGCCGCGCGCGGCGCACGGCGGCGCCGCGGCTGGCCCGCGCGGTGACCGGGCGCCTGGCCGAGCTGGCGATGGCCGAGGCGCGCTTCGCGATCGAGCTCGGCGCCCGGGAGGGAGGCTGCGGCCCGCGGGGCGCGGACGCGATCGAGATGCTGATCGCCGCCAACGGCGCCGGGGCGCCGGCCCCGCTGCGCGAGGTGGCCTCCGGCGGAGAGCTGTCGCGGGTGATGCTGGCGCTGCTCAGCGTCGCCCACGGCGCCGCGCGCGACGGCGAGCCGGCCGGGCCGCTGCTCGTCTTCGACGAGATCGACACCGGGATCGGCGGGCACACCGCACGCGCGGTCGGCGAGCACCTGCGCCGGCTCTCGCGCGGGCGCCAGGTGCTGTGCATCACCCATCTGCCGCAGGTCGCGGCGCTCGCCGATCGCCACTTCACGATCGTCAAGGACGCCTCGGTGACGCCCGCGACGACGACGGTGAGGACGCTCGACGGCGACGCGATCGTCGGCGAGCTGGTCCGGATGCTCGGTGGGGGAGCGGGCGACAGGGCGGCCGGCGAGCACGCCAGGGAGCTGCTGCGCGCGGCCTGAGCCGGCGCCGCCGACGGCCGCACTACACTGGTTCACCGACTGATGGCACAGGGCGAAACGCGTTTCATCTTCATCACCGGCGGGGTCGTGTCCTCGCTCGGGAAGGGCATCGCCGCCGCCTCGATCGGGCGCCTGCTCGTCGCCCGCGGGCTCGACGTCCAGCTGCAGAAGTTCGACCCGTACATCAACGTCGACCCCGGCACGATGTCGCCCTACCAGCACGGCGAGGTGTTCGTCACCGAGGACGGCGCCGAGACCGACCTCGACATCGGCCACTACGAGCGCTTCGTCGACGAGAACCTCTCGCGCAGCGCAAACCACACCGCCGGGGCGGTCTGGGACCGGGTGCTGCGCCGCGAACGCAAGGGCGAGTATCTCGGTTCGACCGTCCAGGTGATCCCGCACATCACCGACGAGATCAAGGCGCGCATCCGCTCGGTCGCGATCGCGAGCGAAGTCGACGTCGTCATCTCCGAGATCGGCGGCACCGTCGGCGACATCGAGTCGCAGCCGTTCCTGGAGGCGATCCGCCAGTTCCGCCGCGAGGCCGGCGCGGAGAACGTCCTCTACCTGCACGTGACGCTCGTGCCGTTCATCGCCACCGCGGGCGAACTCAAGACGAAGCCGACGCAGCACTCCGTCAACGAGCTGCGCCGCATCGGCATCCACCCCGACGTGCTCGTCTGCCGCTCGAGCGAGCCGCTCGGCCCCGAGATCCGCGACAAGATCGCGCTTTTCGCCGACGTCGCCCCTGAGGCGGTCATCTCGGCGATCGACGTTCCCGACGTCTACCTCGTCCCGGAGGCGCTACGCCGCCAGGGGCTCGACAGCCTCGTCTGCTCGAGCCTCGGTCTGGGCGGCGGCGAGCCCGACCTGCGCGAGTGGGAGGCGCTCGTCGGACGGCTAGCGCTCCGCGACGAGGTCGTCGAGATCGCGCTCGTCGGCAAGTACGTCAAGCTGCACGACGCCTACCTCTCCGTGCACGAAGCGCTCAAGCACGCAGGCATCCACAACGGCTGCCACGTGCGAGTGCGCTGGGTCGACGCCGAACATATGACGCTCGAAGAGGCGCGCGCCGAGCTCGCGAGCGCCGACGGCGTGCTCGTACCGGGCGGCTTCGGTTCACGCGGCTTCGAAGGCAAGATCCTCGCCTGCCGCGTCGCGCGCGAGGATCGCATCCCCTACCTGGGCGTCTGCCTCGGCATGCACGTCGCCGTCTCGGAGTTCGCCCGCCACGCCTGCGGCCTCGACGGTGCCAACTCGACCGAGATGGACCCCGAGACGCCCTTCCCGGTCATCGACCTGCTGCCCGAGCAGAAAGAGGTCGAGGACCTCGGCGGCTCCATGCGGCTCGGTGCGCGCGCAGTCGAGCTGCTCGAGGGGACACGGGCGCGCGCGATCTACGGCGAGGCGGTCATCTCCGAGCGTCACCGTCACCGCTACGAGGTCAACAACGCCTACCGTCAGCTGCTCGCCGACGCGGGACTCGTGATCAGCGGCACCTACCAGGCCGGGCGGCTCGTCGAGGTGGTCGAGCTCGCCGGCGACCACCCCTGGTTCGTCGCCTCGCAGTACCACCCGGAGTTCAAGTCGCGCCCGACGCGGCCGGCGCCGCTCTTCCGCGACTTCGTCG
>JBELAG010000310.1:0-7220 GCA_049509055.1 Solirubrobacteraceae bacterium | reverse complement strand
CAGCGTGTAGAGGTTGGCGCTGTTGGGATCGCCGGCGTCGAGCCCGCGGGCGACCCCGTCGAGGCCGGCGGTGAGCATCGCCGTGGCCGCGAGATACGGGTTGCACGATCCGTCCACGGTGCGGTCCTCGATCCGTCCGGGCGCCGGGACACGCAGCATCTGGGTGCGGTTGTTGTAGCCGTAGCTGATGTAGGCCGGCGCCCAGGTGGCGCCGCTCGTCGGCGCCCCGACGACGAGGCGCTTGTAGGAGTTGACGGTCGGCGCGGTGACCGCGATGTACGCCTTGGCGTTGGCCTTCAGCCCGCCGATGAACTGATACCCCAGCTCCGACAGCCCCAGCCCGCGCGGGTCGTCGGCGGGGTCGCGGTGAAACGCGTTGACACCGTCCTTCCACAGGCTGACGTGGAAGTGACACCCGTTGCCGGTGAGATGGGAGAACGGCTTGGGCATGAAGGTGGCGATCAGGCCGCGCTGCTGGGCCAGCGACTCCACCATGTAGCGAAAGAAGATCGCCCGGTCGCAGGTCGTCAGCGCCTCGGCGTACTCGAAGTTCTGCTCGAACTGCCCGTTGGCGTCCTCGTGGTCGTTGGCGTAGTTGTCCCAGCCGAGGCCGGTCACCGCCTTGGACACCTCCGACATGAAGTCGAGGTTGCGGGTGAGCGCGCGCATGTCGTAGCAGGGCTGCTCGAGCGTGTCGAGCGGATCGGCGAGCGCGAGGCTGCCGTCGGGCGCCCGGCGCAGCAGGAAGTACTCGAGCTCGGCGCCGATCTTCAGCTCGTATCCGTCCTGCGCGGCGCGGGCGAGCGCCCGGCGCAGGATCGTGCGCGGGCAGTACGGCCACTCCTTGCCCTCGACGGTGATGTCGCAGGCGAGGCGGGCCACCGTCGGGCGCCACGGGAGGATCGTCAGGGTCGTCGGGTCCGGCATCGCGATCATGTCGGGATCGTCGGGGCCCTGGCCGATGTCGCCGGCGGCGAACCCCGCAAACCCGGCGCCCTCGGTGAGGAGGTCGTCGAGGTGGTGGGCCGGGACCAGCTTGGCGCTCGGCTTGCCGTGCATGTCGACGAACTGGGCGAAGAGGAACTCGATCCCTTCATCCTGGACGATCCGGGCGACGTCGTCTGCGTTTTGGGGGGCATCGGTCATGGACGAGGTATATCCGCCCACGCCCGTGCTGCACAATGGTGAGTGGCACCCCGTTACAGCCGCTCGGCATGTGCGCCGCGAACATAGGAGGCACCTCGGACACGTGTCACTGCGCCCGGACCCGACGATTTCGATCGACCCAGAGCTGCACGGTCTGCGTGAGGAGAACCGCACCCTGTACGGCGTCATCAAGCTCGTCTCCTCTTCGCTGGAGCTCGCCCCGATGCTGCAAGGCGTCGTCGATCTCGCCACCGAGGCGACCGGCTGCCACGCCTGCTTCATCTATCTGCTGGAGGACGGGCGGCTGACGATCCGGGCGGCGTCCCCGGTGTTCGGGGAGGCGGTCGGCAACGTCCAGTTCTCAGTGCAGGAGGGGCTGACCGGCTGGGTCGCCCGCCACCGGACGCCCGAGTTCATCCGCGACCAGGCGATGAAGGACCCGCGGATGAAGTACGTGCCGCTGCTGCGCGAGGAGCACTTTCAGTCGATGGCCGCGGTGCCGATCCTGTCGCGCGCCGCCGAGACGATCGGCGTGATCGTCCTGCACACCCGCGCGCCGCACGTGTTCGGCGAGGACACGCTGAAGCTGCTGGCGCACATCGCCTCGCTGGTCAGCGGCGCGATCGAGAACGCGCAGCTCTACGACCGCGAGCGCCGCCGCGTCAACGCGCTGACCGGCCTCTCGGAGCTCGCCCAGCACGTGGCGGCGGCGTCCCGGGCGGTCGAGCTCAGCTCGGTGCTGGTGCGAGGAGCATCGCGGCTGCTGCACGCCGACGCCTGCCAGCTGCTGCGCCTCGAGCCCGACGGCGAGACGCTGTCGCTGATCGCCTCGTTGCCTGAGGCGCTCGCCGCGCCGCTGCCGACCTCGGCCGCCGAGGTGCTGCTGGCGGCCCTGTCGAACCGCTCGCCGCCGGCGGCGGCGGCGCCCGCCGCCGCGCTGTGGCCGGGGGCGGGGCTCGCCGACCTGCTGGTCACGCCGCTGGCCGTCGGCGGCGAGCGGATCGGGCTGCTGTGCGCGGCGTCGAGCGCCGAGCGTGCGTTCGGCGACGAGGACGCCGAGATCGCCCGGGCGGTCGCGCACCTCGGGGCGGTGGCGATCAAGCGCGCCGAGCTGATCGAGGGACTGACGAAGGCCAACATCGTCAAGGACCTGTTCGAGGCGCTGGCCGCCGGCGCGACGACGTTCGCCGCGACCAAGGCCGGCGAGGTGCGCTGCGATCTCACCCAGCCCTACTTGATGCTGTGCGCCGAGCCGGCGGGCGGGCGGGCGCAGTCCTCGGGGGAATGGCGCACCGCCGCCGAGGCGCTCGGCCGCGACCTCGCCGAGCTGGCTCCCCGCTGCGCGATCGAGGCCGGCCCGGGGCCGGTGCGGGCGCTGCTGGCGCTCGGCAGCGGGCGCCACCGCGGCGTCGAGGGCGTGCTGCGGCGCTGCCGCGAGCTGGGGCAGGGCTCGGCCGCGGTGATCGGCGTCAGCGAGGTCCGGCGCACGCCCGCCGACGCCGGCGGCGCCTACCGCGAGGCGCGCGACGCGGCGACGATCGCCCAGGCGCTGCTGCGCGACGGCGGAGCGATCGCCTACTCGCAGGTCGGCGCCTACCGCTACCTCGTGCAGATCGCCGCCGACGATGCCCCGCGCGACCGGATGCGCGCCGCCGTCGACCTGCTGATCGCCTATGACCGCAAGCGGCGCACCGCGCTGCTCGACACGCTCGAGCGCTACCTGTCGGAGCGCCGCAGCGTGATCGAGAGCGCGCGCGCCCTGTTCATCCATCCCAACACGCTGCGCCAGCGGCTGGGGCGGATCGAGGAGCTCACCGGCCTCGCGCTCGACGAGGACGACCTGCTGTCACTGGAGCTCGCGATCAAGCTGGCGCGGCTGCACGGCCGCCCCGACGCCGGCCCGACGCCGCCGTAGCGCCGTGGGGTCAGCGCGGGTCGGCGGCCAGCAGCCAGCGACCGAGCGCGTGATGGCCGACCAGCGTCAGCTCGCCCTCGGCGTCGATCCAGTCGCGCGCGCGCAACTCGCGCACGAGACCGAGCGCGTCGCTGGGCCCGGGGCCGGTTCCGCGTGAGGCCAGCGCATCGGTTCCGGGCTCGACCGTCCAGCGGCCGGAGCTCAGCGCCGACAGCGCCAGGCCCTGCTCGTCGGTGGGCAGGTCCAGCGGATGCGGCCCGGCGCTGTGCAGCGGATCGGACGGGACCTCGCGGGGCGTGGGGGCGGGAGTCGCGAACAGCGGCTCGGCGCCGGCGGCCTCGGTCTGGGAGCGCAGCCACTGGGCGGCGCCGTCGACCCACTGCCGGGCGGCGTCGGGATCGAGCCCGAACGTCTCGGCCATTCCGTCGAGGTCGAGATCATCGACCCGCTCCTGCATCGTCCGGCTGAACTCGCGCGCCAGCGAGCGCATCAGCTCGTCGAACCCTCCGTTGCCTGAATCGTCTGATGACATGCATCAATGATGGCACGCCCGTGATCGGGCGCCGGCGGTCCGCTACCGGCCCGACGGCGGATCGGTGACGAGCACCACCGGCAGCTTCGCCCGCCGGCTGACCCGCTGGGGCTCCTGGGTCCACATGACGTTGCCGGCGAGCCGGTTGCGGCTCGGGTCCGCGCCCATCACGATCACGTCGCAGCGCTCGCGCTCGGCCTCCTCCACGATCCGCTTGCTGGCGTTGCGCGTCCCCAGCACGTGGCCGTCGGCGTCGATCTTCTTGCGCCGCAGCCGCGCGACCGCCTTGCGGACGATCTCGCGCTGCTCGTCCCACTCGCGCTTGGTCGGCAGCAGCCCGGGGTTGGGCAGGCCGAACGCCACCCCGTGCACCCGGGCGATCGACAACACGTGGACGCTCGCGCCGGAGAAGCGCGCCATCGCCACCACCCGCTCCAGCGCGGCGTCGGGGATCGGGCGCCCCTCGGAGGCGAGCAGGATCCGCTGATAGTGCTGCGTGGTCGGCGGATCCTGCTCCCGGGCCACGGCCGCGACGCTCACGACGTGGTGGTCCCGGGCGCCGCGACCATCGCGGACGACGGGTCAGCGGCGGTCGCGGCCGCGTCCCGGGGGTCCTCGTAGCGCTTTCGGTACCAGTACAGCGGCAGGTAGGCGAGCAGCACGGCGATCCCGATGAAGTAGTACGGCAGCGTCTTGGTGCCCGCCGCGTTGCACGAGCAGCTGGCGTACACCGGGCCGCCCCACACGTAGATGATCGCGTACGCGACGGCGAGCGCGAGCGCCGCGTACTTCATCCACTCGGGCAGCCGGAACGGCCGCCGGACGTCGGGACGGTACCGGCGCAGGAGGTAGTAGCCGACCAGCACCGGCAGGAACGAGAACAGGTAGCCGACGTTGGAGAAGGTGTAGATCTGCACCGCTCCGCCCATGAACACGACGATGATCATGCAGACGATGTTGAACGCCATCGCGTGGCCGGGGACGCCGTGGGAGTTGGTGCGGGCGAAGAACTTCGGGAAGTGGCCGTCGGTCGCCATCTGGTGCAGCGAGCGGGCGGTGCCGGTGACCGCGTTGAGCGCCGACAGGACGAGCGCGATGATCAGCATCCAACCGACCAGCCAGTCCAGCGCCGTCGACGCGGAGCTGGCGCCGAAGATCTTGGAGGCGAACGTCACGAACATCGTCTTGGGGTCGACCAGCGCGGCGTTGCCGAGCGCGTGCACGCCGAGCACGATCACGAACGCGATCGGGATCAGGGTGTAGATGAACACCCCGTAGCCGCCCTCGAGGTTCATCGCGATCTTCGCGTCGCGGTCGGGATCCTTGCACTCGCCGATGTAGCAGGCGGCCGCCTCCATCGCGATCACGTTCCAGGTCAGCAGGAAGCAGAAGGCGATCGACAGTGTCAGCCAGCCGTGGTGGAACTGGCTGGCGAAGAAGCCAGTCCCGTCGACGTGGTGAAAGCTCGTCAGCTGCCCGAAGTGCACGACCGACGGATGGAAGATCCACGCGATCGCCAGAAAGGTGAGCGGGATCATCGACAGGAAGGCGAGCACGGTCGCGAACGCCGCGCCGAAGCGCAGCCCGCGATAGGAGGGGATGAACAGCAGCAGCAGCCCGACGATCGAGATCGCCACCGTCCACCAGGCGATCTTCGTCCCGAGCAGGTCGATCCCGCTGGTCGTGTTGAGCTTGAACAGGTCGGCGATGTAGAACGACGCCAGGATCATGTTGAGCGGGCCCACCGGGAACCAGCCGAGCCAGTACCCCCAGGCGGTGATGCCGTTGACGTGCTCGGCGAACCGTGGCCAGCGGTCCTTGAAGGCGACGTAGGCATACGACGGCGATCCGCCGGAGCGGTCGGGCATCATGCCCGCCAGCTCGGCGAGGAACAGGCACAGCAGCCAGCCGCTGACGGTGACCAGGAAGGTGATCGGGATCGCGGCCGCGCCGAGCTCGGTCACCATCACCGGCGCGATCCCGGTGACGAGGATCGTTCCCGCCAGACCGATCACGAAGGCGCTCCACCAGTTGCCGGTCTTCGGGAGCCCGCTGCCCTCGTAGCTGAGTTCGTCGTAATCCCTTACGGAGACGTCCGCCATGCATCCTCCAGATCCGCTGATCAATGCCGGGCTTTACCCTGACACGTCATCGTTGGGTCGCAAGGAGCGATGCGCACACAATTGCGGGGTCCGACATGGAGCACTTGGACACATTTCTGGCCGGGCACGCGCCGTTCGACGGTCTCGGCGAGGATCGGCTGCGCGACCTCTGCGCGCGGGCGACCGTCCACGAGCAGCCGCCGGGCGCGCTGCTGCTCGTCGAGGACGGGCCGCCGTCGCCGGGCCTGTGGGTGATCCTCGCCGGCTCGATGGATCTCGTCCACCAGGGCGAGGTGGTGCAGGTGATCGGGCCCGGTGAATCGTTCGGCCATCCGTCGCTGCTCACCGGCCTGGCGCCGGCCTTCAGCGTGCGCGCCCGCGAGCCCTCCCGGTGCGCGCTGTTCGATCCGCCGGCGGCGCGCGCGGTGCTGGCGACGCCGGCCGGCGTCGCCTACGTCGCCGACACGATGCGCAAGCGGCTGACGATGGCGGGGCACACCGTCCACGGCCTCCAGGACGTCGGCACGACGCCGGTCTCGGCGATCATGCGCCCGGCGGTGTTCACCGACGCCGACGAGGCGATCTCCGTCGCCGCCGGCCGCCTCGGGGTCGACGGGGTCTCGGCGCTGCTGGTGGCGCTGGAGACGGGCGAGGTGGGGATCGTCACCGACGCCGACATCCGCGCCCGGGTGGTGGTCGACGGCGTGTCGGCACAGTCGCCGGTGCGGACGATCGCGCGGGCGCCGGTGCCGACCGTGCCGGTCGGCCAGCTGGCGATCGAGGCGACCGTCGACATGCTCGCCGCCGGCGTCCACCACCTGGCGGTGCTCGACGGCCCGCGGGTGTGCGGCGTGCTGTCGGCCGCCGATCTGCTCGGGCTCGACGCCCGCAGCCCGATCGGGCTGCGCCACACGATCCTCGGCGCCGCCGACGAGGACGTGCTGATCGGTGCCGTGTCGCACCTGCCCGCGCTGTTCGTCGCGCTCGCCCGCGCCGGGGTGCCGTCACGCGATCTCGGCCGCGTCCTCAGCCTCGCCCACGACGCGGTCGTGGCGCGCCTGATCGACTTCTCCGCGGGCCGGCACGGTCCCGCGCCCGTTCCGTGGGCGTGGCTGGATCTGGGCAGCGCCGCGCGGCGCGAGTTCACGCTCGCCTCCGACCAGGACAACGCGCTGGCCTACGCCACCCCGCCGCCCGAATCCGACGCCGAGGTCGATGCCTACTTTCAGGGCCTCGGCGCCGACGTCAACGACGGCCTGGCGCGGTGCGGGATCGGGATCGACAACAACGGCGTGCTCGCCGGCAACCGCCTGTGGCGGATGTCGAAGGCCGGCTGGCTGCGCACCTTCGACGAATGCCTGACCGAGCCCAGCGAGTCCCACCTCGTCCGCGCCACGGTCTGCTTCGACTTCCGCGCCGCCGCGGGCGGCCTGGCGATCGCCCCCGAGCTGTCGGCGCGGATCCGGGCCGCGCGCGAGCATCCCCCGTTCATGCATCTGCTCGCCCGCGCGGCGAGCGGGTTCCC
>JBELAG010000031.1:0-27022 GCA_049509055.1 Solirubrobacteraceae bacterium | reverse complement strand
GACCCCAACCGCTACTACATGTGGACCGGCTGGGACGGCAACGACGGGCAGGGCGGCGGGCCGGTGATCGCCAACGACGAGCTCGGCTACGGGTGGCAGACCTACCCGGAGCGCCTGCAGGCCGCGGGAGTGAGCTGGAAGATCTATCAGGACAGTGGCGACGGCCTGGATGCGGCCGGCGTCTGGGGCTTCACGTCCGATCCCTACGTCGGCAACTACGGCGACACGTCGCTGCTGTACTTCCTCAACTACCAGAACGCGGCCGCCGGGAGCCCGTTGTATCAAGCGGCTCGCACCGGGACCAACGTCAACAGCGGCGGAGGCTTCTTCGACATCCTCGCCGCCGATGTGAAGCGCGGCCGGCTGCCGAAGGTGTCGTGGATCGTTGCGCCGGAGGCCTACACCGAGCATCCGGCGTGGCCGGCGGGCTACGGCGCCTGGTACACCGCCGGCGTGCTCAACGCGCTGACCGCCGACCCCGACGTGTGGTCTAAGACCGCCCTGCTGATCACCTTCGATGAGAACGACGGCTTCTTCGACCACGTCATCGGTCCCTACCCCAACGTCGGGGCGCTGGCCGGCCAGTCGACCGTGGCGCTCGACGACGAGCTGTTCACCGGCGCGGCTGGGACGGCGGGCGGAACCAACGGGGTCGTCGGACCGTACGGCCTCGGCGTGCGCGTGCCGCTGCTCGTCGTCTCGCCATGGAGCACCGGCGGCTGGGCGTGCTCGGAGACGTTTGACCACACGTCGCTGATCCGCTTCATCGAGGCGCGGTTTGGTGTCGGCGAGCCGAACATCACGCCGTGGCGGCGCGCCGTGTGCGGCGACCTGACCTCGGCGTTCGACTTCGAGACCGCGTCTGATCTCGTTCCTCGGCTGCCCAGCGTCGCGCGATACAAGCCCCACGACAGCACGACCCCGCCCAGCTATCACCCGGTGCCGCCGGCGGTCGGATCGGTCCCGACCCAGGAACCGGGCGTCCGGCCGTCGCGGCGGCTCGGTTACCGCTTCGACGTCGCCTTTGCCGCCGACCCCAAGCGGCTCGAGCTCACGCTCACCAACCGCGGCCGGCTCGGCGTCGGCGTTCAGGCGCGATCGCTGACGGTCGCCGGCGCGCCCTACACCTACACGATCGGCGCCGGCGACCAGATCGACGCGGCTCTGCCCAACCCGGGCCGGTATGACCTCAGCCTCCACGGTCCGAATGGCTTCTTCCGCCATTTCGCCGGCTCTCCGGCGACGGTGCTGCGCGTGGCGGTGGAGGCCGACGACGACAACGGCGTGCTCACGGTCCGGATCACCGACGGCGCGGCCCGCCACGGCCGGCGGGTGATCGTCGACGTCGCCGACGGGTACGGCGACCGCCAGCGGATCGAGCTGGAGGGAGCCACCAAGCTCACGTTCTACGCCGGCCTGGCCGGCGGCTGGTATGACCTCGCGCTGACGGCGCCCAGCGACCCCGCCTTCAGCTACCGGCTGGCCGGCCGGCTCGAGTCGAGCGCCGCGCTGACCAGCGATCCCCAGCTCGGCCGCGCAGCGCGCGAGGCGCGGTGAGGAACGGCGGCGGTGGGCGCTGGTCGCTGCCGCGCGCGCCGCGGACCGCCACCCGTCTTCCCGGCCGGGGCCCGGGGCAGCGTCTCCGCGGCGCGGTCAGCGTCACCAGCACCGCGCCCGGAGCGGGCTGGAGAGGGGGGCTGGGGAACCCAATTCATGGCTGGGATGAAGACGGTTCCCCACCCGCCGCGAACCGACCCGGGCGCCGGCCGCGGATCCGCGCACCGCCGACGACGTGCCCGCCGGCCCGGGCCTGCCCCGAACCGGCCCCGAACCGGCCTCAGGGGAGGCGCGGGACCTCGCCGTCGGAGATCCGGCGACGGCGCTCGACATAGTCGGGCAGGATCGTCATGCCCCGCGCGACCGCGTCGTCGGTGAACCACGCGAAGGGGTCGGTGCTGGCGGTGAGCGCGACGTTGCCCCACGGCTGCAGGTCGCCGGAGCGCACGATGAACCGCGCCTGCGGCGCCACCTCGGCGATCAGCCGCTCGTGGGTGACGGTGGCGAACAGGGCGCCCGAGCCGGTGTAGATCCGTTGTAGCTCGTCATAGAAACGCGGGTTGTGGGTCGCCACCTCGGGGGCGAAGCGCACCTGCTCGACGTGCAGCTCGCGGCGCAGGACCTCCAGCACCGCGACGACGGTGGGGATGCCGGGCCACAAGCCGAGATCGATTCGCTCGACGGTGCGCGGGATCGGAAAGCCGGCGTCGACGACCATCGCGACGTCGGTGTGCCCCAGCTCCGCCACGGCCCTGGCCAGCTGGGGATGGAGGATCCGCTGCGTTCTCATCTCACACCTCTCCGTTCACGGCTCGCGATGCACGGGCGATCCACCGGCGGCGCGCAGGAAGGCATCGACGGCGTCACGGTGCCGGTAGGAGGGCACCGTCTCCCAATGCTCGCAGCACAGCGCGGCGACGGCGGCGGCGAACCGCCCCGCCGCGCGAAGCTCCAGCCCTTCGGCGAGCGCCACCGCCAGACCGGCGTTGAAGCTGTCGCCGGCGCCGTTTGAGTCGACGAGGTCGATCGGAAACGGCGCCACGCTGGTCGCCGTCACGTCGCGTGAGCCGGCCGCGCGTCGCTGAAACAGGAGAGCGCCCTCGTCACCGCGGGTGATCGCGACGGCGCCGGCGCCGAGCGCCAGCAGGTCGTGCGCGATCCCGGCGTCATCGGCGTCGCTCTCGGGTCCCAGCCCCAGCAGCAGCCGGGCTTCGGTCTGGTTGGGGGTGATCACGTCGACCATCGAGAGGTCGTGCCCGCGCAGGTCGACGGCCGGCGCGGGGTTGAGGATCGTCCGGGCACCCGCCCGCCGCGCCGCCGACAGCCCGTACAGCGCCGTGTCCAGGGGGATCTCGAGCTGCGCGAGGGCGACGTCGCACGCGCCCAGCTGCTCGCCCGCGCGGTCGATGTCGCCGCGGTCCAGCAGCTCGTTGGCGCCCATGTCGACGACGATCACGTTGCGGCCGGCCTCGTCCTTGATGATGAAGCCGACGCCGGTGGGCCGCTGGTCGGTGATCCGCAGGCCGCTCAGCTCGACGCCCTCCTGCTCCAGCAGCGAGACGAACTCGCGCCCGAACAGGTCGTCGCCGACCACGCCGACGTACCCGACCCGGGCGCCGAGCCGCGCCGCCTGCACCGCCATGTCGGAGCCCTTGCCGCCGAACGTCTGGCGGTAGTCGCGCCCGAGCAGGGTCTCGCCCGGTGCCGGGATGCGATCGGCGGTCATCACCAGCGCCTTGGCGTAACTCCCGATCACGCAGACGCGGGCACCTCCGGCGCCCGGCTCAATAGGCATTGGGATCGCCGGCCGCGCCGTCGACGATCGCCGGTCCCGAGCTCGTGCCGACCAGCTCCGCGCCGGCGTCGAACAACTCGCGCATCTTCTCCAGCGTGTTGACCTTGCCCGACACCTTGACGCGGCACGGCGGGCTGATGTTCGCCTTGAGCACGGCGACGTCGGCGACGGTCGCGGCGATCCCGCCCCGGCCCCAGCCGCTGGACTGCTTGACCCAGTCGATCCCCGCCTCGCACGCCAGCGCCGCGGCGCGCGCCTTCTGATTCTCGTCGAGGAAGCCGAACTCCAGCATCGCCTTGACGACCAGCCCCTCCCCGTGGGCGACGGCGACGATCTCACGCAGCTCGGTCGCGTAGTCGGCCTCCATGCCGCCGATCAGGAAGGCGGGATTGGGGGGGAAGTCGAACTCCTGCGCGCCGGTGCGCGCCAGCTCGCGCAGAGTGGCCAGCTTCATCGCCAGCGTGTCATTGGCCTGCGGGAAGTTGAGCGTGGTCGCGACGCGCACGCCCGATCCCTGGAGCACGTCGGCGGCCAGTGCGGCCCAGCACGGCCCGATCATCGCGGCATGGAACCCGTAGTCGACGCACGTCTGCAGGTGGGCGAGGACCCCCTCGCGGGTGAGGTCGGGACTGACGTTCGTGTACTGGATCGCCCCCGCCACCTGGCGGCGATCCGTGAAATCGATGACGACGGTGGCCTTTTCCATGGCGATCCCTTCTCGGTGTCGACCGTGCTCTTGTCTGCGGTCAAACGATCGTAGCGTCGGCGTGGCCGCCGGCTCTCGCCGCCGGGGTCACGGCCGCAGCGGCGCGCTCAGCGGGTGCCGGACGGCTCCCCGGATCCCCGCAGGCGCGCCCACAGGCTGCCCGGGGCGGCCGGCAGGAACGCGGTGAAGAACCAGGCGATGCCGCCGGTGAGAAGCCCGACGACGAACCAGCCGGCGCGGCCCTTGGCGAGTGTGGCGCCGCCCGCCAGCAGCCCGAGGCCCGCGATCAGCGTCCAGATCAGGAGTCGGGCGTTCGGCGCGATCAGGAAGTTGCCGGCGGCGGCATCCACGACCGCATCGCAACTCGCTCTCCTCTGTCCGAGCGTGCTCAGCGATCCGGTCGCGCCCAGATCCCGCGCTCGTGCAACAGCTCCACCTGCCGGCGCGTGACGTGCTCGCGGTAGCCGTCGTGGTCATAGGGGCGGCGATCGAGGTAGAGGTTGGCCGGGTAGATCGGTTGCTCGTAGATCAGCTGGTACTGCTCGGTGGTCAGATCCTTCATCCAGTTGTCCCACTGGGCGGCGTGCCGGAAGTGGCGCAGCGCCTCGATGTCGATCGTCCCGGCGATCCACGTCGAACCCGCCCCATACGAGACCTCGGCCACGATCTGCCCGCGGTAGTCGACGATCTCCGAGCCGCCGGAGAACGTGTCGATCGGCGTTGTCGAGTCCTTCTCCAGGTAGTAGGTGCCGAGGTTCATGGCGACGACGTACATGTTGTTGTCCAGGGCGCGGGCGCGGTTCTGGACCGAGAACATCCCGCTCATCACGCCGGGGGCGGGATACGGGCCGCGGTAGGCGATCTCGCAGCCGTTCATCGCCAGCCCGCGCGCGTTCTCGGGGTAGGAGGCCTCGTTGGCCATCATCATCCCGATCCGCCCCAGCTCGGTGTCGGCGACCGGATAGAACGCGTCGAGCGTGCGGCCGTAGAGCTCCACCCACCGGTCCCACACGTTGTGCGGCGTGACCGAGTGCTCGACCGGCTGCAGCGGCGCGAGCTTGTGGTGACGCAGGATCACCGTCCCGTCCTCGGGCTCGATCACGAAGCCGACGTTGAAGAAGCGGTCCGGAAACTCGGGGTGGCGCGCCTTGGCCTGAGCGATCACGTGGGCGTTCCACCGGCGGGCCAGCCGGCCGAGCTCGTCGGTCTCGGGCCCGGGGATGTCGATCGCACACTCGCGCGCATAGGCGACGTGGTCGAGGTCCATCACCTCGTCGGTGAAGCCCTGCAGGCCGCCTTCCGGGATGCAGATCATGCGCACCGGGAGGTCCATGCTCGACAGCCACGACGCCGCCTTGACCAGATGCCCGATGTGCTCGAGGTTGGTCCGGATCTCCTCGCGGCGCCGGATCCCGCGCATCGTCTGGATCAGACCGACGGCCTGGTAGGGCTCAATCATCACACGCTCCTCTCGCTGATCGACCAGCGAGCAATCTACCCGCGCGCGAGCGCGGGCAGGGCGCGCTCGGCGCCGATACCCGCGGATCGAGCACATCGGCTCGACCGCGGTTCCGGGGCTGGCGGCCAAGCCGATCGTCGATCTGCTCGTCACGGTCGACGACGCCGATGACGATTCCGTCACCGTGTCCGCGCTGGAGTCCGCCGGCTACGAGCTCCGGGTGCGGGAGCCCGGTCACCGGATGTTTCGCACCCCTGAGCGCGACGTCCACGTTCACGTCCGCAGCGACGGCGATCCCGAGGTGACGCGCCATCTGCGCTTCCGCGACCACCTCCGCGGCGACGCCGCCGACCGGCACGCCTACGAGCGGCTCAAGCGGGACCTGGCGCGACGCGAGCGGCGCGACATGAACGAGTACGCCGACGCGAAGGGGCCGCTCATCGCCGAGATCCTCGCGCGTGCGGACCGCTGAACCCGTCGCCCGGCTCGGCTTCGAGCTCGCCGGCGTGCGGCAGGCCGGCACCGCGCGCGATCGCGAGGAGGCCGTGGAGGGCGTGTGCTGCCATGCGGCGCCGATCAGGGAGGCCGGCCGGGTCGTCGCCGCGGTCAGCGTCTGCGTGTCGAGCACGGCTGACGCGCGGTTCGGCGACCGCTACGACGACGTCGTCCGGGCCGCGGGCATCAGGATCTCGCGCAGGCTCACCCGGGAGCAGGACGATCCGGTGCGTCATGCTGCCGCCGGCTGACTCCCGCGGTCCCGGCGCGCCGGCCTGGGGCCCGCCGGCCGGGCGGCGCGCGCTGGTGACCGCCGCGTCGAGCGGCATCGGGCGGGCGGTGGCCACCGCGCTGCACGCGGGCGGCGCCGAGGTGTTCATCACCGGCACCGGTGAGCACACGGGAGAGGTGGCGCACGAGATCGGCGCGGCCGGGTTCGCGATCGCGGACTTCACGGCGCCGCAGGCCGCGGGCGCCGCGGTCGACGCGGCGATCATGGCGATGGGCGGCATCGACATCCTGTTCGTCAACACCGGCGGCCCCCGGCCGGCGCCGTTCGCCGATCTCGGCGACGAGGACTGGTCATCGGCCTATCACCTGATCCTCGGCAGTGCGCTGGCGCTGACGGGCGCAGTGCTCCCCGGCATGACCGAGGCCGGGTGGGGACGAATCGTCTACCTCACCTCGACGGCCGGGGTCGTGCGCCCACTGCCGGGCCTGCACCTGTCAAACGTCATGCGAGCCGGTGTCGCCGCGCTGGCCCAGTCGATCGCCGGCGAGGTCGGCCCGCACGGGATCACCACCAACGTCATCGCCCCGGGGCCGACCGACACCCCGCGCCGCCGGCAGATCATGAAGTTCCAGGCGGTCGCCGCCGACACCGACCTCGAGTCCTTGGAGCGCCGCCAGCGCGCCGCGATCCCGATCCGCCGCTTCGGCACCGCCGAGGAGGTCGCGAGCCTCACCGCCTTCCTCTGCTCCGATGGCGCCGGATCGATCACCGGCGCGCTGCACGTGATCGACGGCGGGTCGTCGCTGACATGACCAGCTGGGAGGAGTGGCTGCGCAACGCGCGGCGCGTCAAGCACGTCCGCCCCGAGGAGGACCTGCCCGACGCGCTCGTGACCAGCTCGTCGCAGGCCCATTGGCTTGACCCGGCGATGACCGGCAACCTGATCTACACCCCGCCCTGGGTGTGGCACCGTCACTACAACGACGGCGCCGAGAGGGTCCGGATGCTGCTGGTCGAGAACTCGCCGCTGATCGACGCTCTCGGGCTCGGCGAGCGCGAGAGCGCCGGCGAGGTGTCATATGCGGCGTATGTCAACCGGACGTGCTGAGTGCCATCCGAGATCCTCGGATGCGCGTTGTCGCGCGCAGGTCGGCCGCGTAGCGTGGCGGTCATGATCAACCGACTCAGTCACGTCGAGCTGGCGGTCACCGACCTCGGCGCCGCCCGCGACTTCTATGGCGAAGCGCTCGGCTTTCACACCTACACGGAGACGTCGCGCTCGCTGTGGCTCCGCGCGCCCGACGAGTTCGACGTGTGGTCGCTGAAGCTGACCCTCGACGGTGACCGGGGCCTGCTGGGGTTCGGCTTCCGGGTCGACAGCGAGGACAGCCTGACGCTGCTCGCCGACCAGCACGACGAGCTGGGCCTGCCCGCGCGCTGGCTGCCGGCGGGGACCGAGCCCGGTCGCGGCCGGCTGCTGCGCGTGCGCACGCCGGGCGGTCACATCGTCACCTTCGAGCACACGATCGACGAGGTCGCGTTGACGGGGTCCGGCGGGCCGCGCCTGCCGATGCGTGACACCCACCGCCGGCGCGGTGTCGGTCCGACCCGGCTGGATCACGTCAACGTCCGCGTCGGTGACCTGCACGCCGCGCTCGGTTACTGGCAGGGCGCCCTGGGGTTCTCGGCGTCCGAGACGCAGATCGACGGCGACGGGCGGATCCAGCGCGCCTGGCTGCGCCGCGCGCCGTTCAGCCACGACATGGCAATCGGCCGTGACGCGCAGATCGGCTTTCATCACGTCGCCTACGCGATGCGCGACGCCGCCGCGCTGCTCAGCGCACCGGACCTGCTCTCGGACGCGGGCTGGCCGGTGATCGAGTACGGGCCGGGCCGGCACGGGATCACCGACGCGATGTTCCTCTACATCCGCGATCCGGACGGCAATCGGATCGAGCTCTACGCCGGCGACTACGTCCGGGACCTCGACCGTCCGCCGCTGGCCTGGACGATCGACGAATACCAGACGCGCGGCCTGCTGTGGTGGGGCCAGCAGCCCCCGGCCTCGTTCCTGCTCGCCGGGCCGGTGCTCGAGCGCGGGCGGCTCGAGCCCGCTGCGGCCGTCGAGGAGGTCGTGTCGTCGTGAGCGTCACGATGATCGATGCGCTGCGCCAGACCGGAAGCACCAAGGCCGGCGTCGTTGGGCACGGGACCGAAGGGCTGATCGCGGTGCCCTCGACGATCGCCGTGGCGCCTCACGTCAGCATCTGGTCAGAGCTGCTCGGGATCGACCTGCGCCAGGAGATGGTGCAGGCCGGCGGTGTCCGCACCCGGGTCCTGCAGGCCGGCGACGGGCCGCCGTTGGTGATGCTCGGGCACGGCTACACCGACAAGGGTGGCGGCGTGGACGGCGGCGCACAGTCCGCGGCGCGTCGAGCGTCTGATCCTCAACACGCCGGGGGACATCACCAACAAGCCCGAGGTGATGGCCACCGTCAAGAACTCGAGCCTCCAGGCAGTGCGCGATGCCGGCCCGGAGTCGGCGCGCAAGCGCGTGGAGTGGCTGTTCTACGACACGTCGCTGGTCACCGACGAGCTGGTGGCGCTCCGCCTGGCGATCTACACGCAGCCGGGCTTCGAGCGCGCGATGGAGAACATCGTCGCCGTTCAGGACTGGGAGCATCGCGCGCCATTTGTGTGGTCTGCCGCAGCGCTGGATCCCGGGCGCGCGCCTCGAGGTGATCGAGGGTGTGGGCCACTGGCCACAGTGGGAGAAGCCGGCTGAGTTCAACGAGGCTCACCGGCGGTTTCTCACCGAGAGTGTCTGACGAGGAGAGGAAGACGTGGGCATCACGCAATGTGCATACGCCGAACTGGCGGTGGACGACCTGGACCGTTCGCTGGGCTTTCACACCGACGTCATCGAGATGGTCGAGCTCGGACGCGAGAACGGCACGGTCAGCCTCGGCTGCGGCGCCGATCAGCGCTGCGATCTCGTCCTGCGCAACGGCGGGACCGGAGTCCGCCTGGTCGCGCTGGAGGTGGAGTCCGAGGAGGATCTGGAGCGCTACGCCGGTCGGCTGTCGGACCGCGGCGTCGACAGTGCGCGCCGCAGCGATCCGCGGGCCGGCGTCGCCGACGCGCTGTGCTTCGCGTCGCCGAGCGGCCTCGCGGTCGAGCTCGTCCTCACCAAGGAGGGCCCCGCGTACCTGAACCCCGGCCAGAGCGACCACCGCGGCGGGATCGCGCCGATCGACTTCGACCACATCACGCTCAAGGTGCCCGATCCGGTGGCGATGGTGGCGTTCCTGACCGGCGCGCTCGGGTTCTCGGTGTCCGACGAGATGCGCCCGGCGCCCGACGTGCTGGTCGCCGCGTGGACGCGGGCCGGCAGCCAGCACCACGACATCGCAATGTTCAAGGGACCCGAGCTCAACACGTGGGGCTTGAGGCTCGACGCGCGCTGACGCCTGAAACGCCGGCTACGGGATGAACACGATGCGCTCGCCGGGCGCGAGCGGCGCGTTCCACGCGGTGTCGACGTCGCTCAGCGCAGTGGGGACGGCGTCGACGCGGTAGCGCCCGCTGGAGATCGCCGCGGCCAGCGCCGGAAGCTCGCCGACGATGTCGCGGGCGCTGACCGACCCCTGACCGCTGCCGACGATGGTGAGGTTCGCGGCGCGTAGCCAGGCCGAGGGGAGGGTGAGTTCGAGGCCCGACATCGAGCCGATCTCGATCCAGGTGAGCGGCCGGCTGCGGTCCGCGCGGTGGCTGATGATCGCCGGCAGCGCGCGCTGGCTGGCCGCTCCCCACAGGTAGTCGATCACCACGTCGACCTCGGCCGCGGCCTCGCCCAGCGCGCGGTCGGCGTCCTCCTCGTCGCCGAGCAGCGACACGGTCGCGTCGGCGCCCAGCTGCGCGGCCGTGGCCAGCCGCTGGGGGTTGCGCCCGGCGGCGATCACCCGGCCCGCGCCGAGGTGCTTGGCGACCTGGACGGCCAGCTGCCCGGCGCTTCCGGTGGCGCCGAGCACGAGGACGCTCTGGCCGGGCGCAAAGGCGATCCGCCGGCGCAGCGCGATCCACGAGGACATGCCCGGATTCATCGCGGCGGCGACCGCGGGGATGTCGGTGGCGTCGGGCAGCGGCGTGCTGCGCCGAGGATCGATCACCACCTGCTGCGCCATGCTGCCCAGGTGGGTGTCGGGCAGGATGAAGTACCGCAGCGTGCCGTCGGGGTCACGGGCGATCCCGTCGAATCCCGGGATCATCGGGAGCACGCCCGTGCTGCTGTAGTGCGACCCGTCGGCGCTTGACCGCGTCCGCGGATGCAGCGCCACCGCGAGCACGTCGACGAGCATCTCGCCGGGGTCGGCGGGCTGTGGGGTGTCGAAGCGCTCGTAGGCGGGCGGGTGCTCGAAGGAGTGCACGACGGCGGCCATCATGGCGGCGTCTCAGCGCAGCCGTTGCCGGAGGCACACGGTGACCGGCTCGCCCGGGCCCTTGCCGATCCGGGGCTCGGGCTCTTGCGCAGAACCGCGGCGAACGTCACCAACGTGCCTCCCGAGTAGGGAGTCGTCCGGCGCGGGCTCACGCCCGTCCGAGGTCCTCGGTGTAGCGCAGGCGCCGGGCGTCGAGCGTCTCGACCAGCTCGCACAGCAGATGCTGGACGTCGCGCAGCCGGGCCGGCGCCCCGGCGTCCCGGAGCTCGGTCCGCAGGCGATCGCGCCACGTCGCGAAGCTGTCGTCGCAGTGCTCGCGGAACCGCGCGTACCCCATGCAGAGGACCTTGCCGTTCTCCTCGACGATCATCCGCTCGCCGATCGCGCGTTGCTCGTCGCTCCAGATCATCAGCGCCTGCCCGTAGTTCTGGGTGATGAAGCACTTGGCGATGTTCGACTGCAGTTGAGCGACCCGTCGCGTGTCGGCAGCCTCGGGGAAGCTGAGGAACTGGATGTCGCGGCGCAGGATCTCGGTCCACCCGAAGTACTGCGCGAGGCGAAACAGCGTCGTCGTCAACGCATCCTCGGCGCGCGGATGGCCGCCGCCATACATTTCGAAGAAGTCAAGGCGCAGGATGTTGTAGAGGCGGCTCTGGAGGTCGAACGCGGCCGCGGCCAGCGGCTCGCGATACCGGGTCAGCACGTCCTCGGCCGCGAGGCCGCGATCGATCATCGCGGTGCGGCGGTGCACCTCGGTCTCGAGGTCGCTGTTGAGCTGCGCGAGCCGCTCGGCCATCCTGGCCTGCCGCAGGGCGACCCACCCGCTGATCACCGCGGCGAGCACGGCGCCCGCGAATCCGAGCCAGGCGACCGCCATCCGGCTACGCGTCCGCTCCGGCCCGGCTCTGGATCCTCTCGTCTGTGCGCATCGTCGCCTCGCTCAGCGGCAACCGTCGCAGGCCGCGCATCCGCCGTCAAGCGGACACCGGTCACACGGCGGCGCGTGCGCCCTGAGATACTGGAGGGGTCATCGACCTGGCATGGGCGAGCTGCATGACGCGTCAGAACCGAGTCACGCCCGAGAGTGAGCTGATCGCCGATCCCGCGCACGGCCTGGTGTACGGCAACCGCGGCTGCCTGCACGACGGCCAGGGACGCATCCGGCGTCGCTACCGCGGCCGCCGCTGGATCGCCTGCCGGCTCGCCTTCCGCGACTGGCGGCGCTCGCCGCTGATGGCTCCGGGTCGCTTCACCGAGCTGTTCTTCCTCGACGAGGCGACCGCGTTCGCCGCCGGCCATCGACCCTGCGCGCTGTGCCGCCGCGCCGACTACGACCGTCTGACCGCGCTCTGGCGGGAGCTGCATCCCGGGCAGATCGGCGCCGACGCGATCGACTCCCAGCTCCACGGCGAGCGCGTCAGCGCCGACGGACGCGGGCAGCGGCGTCATCTCGTGCGGCTCGACGCGCTGCCCGACGGCGCGTTCGTGCTGCTCGACGACCGGCCATGGCTCGTACACGGCGCGCGGCTGCTCGCCTGGACCCCGGGCGGCTACGCCCACCCGCGGCGCCGGCCCGCCGGCGTGACGGTGACCGCGCTCACGCCGCCGTCGCTGCTGTCGGTCCTGGCCGCCGGCTGGCGGCCGCTGGTGCCGCTCCTGCATCCGTCCGCGCGGGACACCGCGGCATGAGCGGCATGAGCGGCATGAGCGGCATGAGCGGCATGAGCGGGATGAGCGGGATGAGCGGGATGAGCGGGATGAGCGAACAGCACGGCGCGCGGATCGAGCGGGCGTTCACCGCCCAGGCCGGCGCGTTCGAGGATCCGCGTGTCAACCGCGTGTTCACGGCCGACGCGGCGTGGCTGTTCGAGCGCGTGGCGCGCGACGGCGGGGAGCTGGTGCTCGACGTCGCCGCCGGCACCGGACACGCGGCGCGGCAGCTGGCGCCTTCGGTGCGCGCCGTGATCGCCGTCGACGCCACCGACGCGATGCTCGCGCGCGGGCAGGCGGCGGCCGTGGCCGAGGGCCATCGCAACATCGTGTTCGCACGCGGCGACGCGACCGCCCTGCCATTCCTGAACGGATCGTTCGACATCGTCGTCTGCCGCTTCGCGCTGCACCACTTCGAGTCGCCCGCGGTGGCGGTCGCCGAGATGCGCCGGTGCCTGCGGCCGGGTGGCCGGCTGGCGGTCGCCGACCTGGTGGCCGATCCCGATCCGGCGATCGCGCTCGTGCAGAACGAGCTCGAACGGCTCCGCGACCCCTCCCACGTGTGGATGCTGAGCCCGGCGGCTCTCTGCGAGCTGGTGGCGCCGGGCGGCGAGCCCGATCTGCGGATGCGGGCGCTCGACCGGCCGCTGGAGCCGTGGCTGGAGCAGGCCGGGACGGTGCCCGCGGCGGCCGCGAGGATCAGGGCGGCGCTGGCGCGCGAGCTCGGCGGCGGCCCGGCCACCGGGTGCGCGCCGTCGGTTGTCGACGGCCAGACCCACTTCCGCCAGACGTTCGCGTCGTGTCTCGCCGCCGGCTGAGGCGCCGCGGGGTCGGTCGATCAGCCGCCGGGATCAGGCGGCGGGCTGGCCGCCGTTGCCCGCGCCCGGCATCTTGAACAGCTGGGCGAGCTTGGCGGCGACCATGATGTCCCCGGTCATCTGGATGCGGCCTTTGAAGTAGGCCTGCATCGGGTCGGAGTTGCCGCTGGCCAGGCGCAGGAGCTCGACGGCATCCATCGTGATCGTCAGGCGCGGCTCGGGGCCGTCGGTGCCGCGCGTGGTCCACGCGCGCCCGTTGTCGACCTCCAGCTGGTAGGTGTCGACGCCGCCGTCGACGCGCCCGGTGATGGACCATCGGATCGTCGAGCGCACGCCGATCGCCTGCTCGCTGTTGAGCTGCTTGGGCAGCTGCCAGAAGATCCCGTCGAGGATCGGCTTCCGCGCCGGCGACCGCATCACCTGCTCGATGCGCTGCGGCGGCGCGTCGCGCATCACCCGGCCGAAGCCGTCGGCCGCGATCGCCGGCGCCTCGGCAGTCAGCCGCTTGATCTGCTCGAGCGCGCGCTGGGGGTCGAAGCCGAAATCTCTCATCGCGATGACGGTACTACGCGCTTGCCGGGCCTCGAGAAAAATCGTGCCCGCGCCGTGCTGCGGGGAGTATGCTCGCGCCATGTCGGAGCAGGCGTCCCGATCGCTGCTGGAGCGCGCCGGCGCGATGACGCGACGCGCGCTGCTGCAGGCCGGTGGCGGAGCCGCCCTGACACTCGCCGGCGGCCGGACCGCCGAGCGGCTCGTCGGTCTCGCCTCGGCCACCGATCCGGTGTGGAGCCGGCGTTCGTACCGGCGGTTGATGGGGCACGCCTTCACGGTCCACGGATCGCAGGCCCGGCTGCACCTCGCCTCGATCGAGAACCTTCCCGACCGGCCGGCCGGCAGCGACGGGGCGTTCGCGCTCACCTTTCGGGCGCCCGCGGCGGTGCGGCTGCCGCACGGCCTTCCGTCACTGCACCATCCCGCGCTCGGCCGGTTTGAGATGTTCCTCGTTCCCGGAGACGGGTCGGGTCCGTCGACAAGCTTCCGGGCGGTCATCGACCGCACGCATGCCTGAGCTCGGAGAGCTCACGCTCGAGAGCTTCACGGGGCTGGTCGGAGATCGCTTTTCGGTGACACCGGCGCCTCCCGCGCCCGCGCCCGCGCTCGCCCTGCGGCTCACCGCCGCCGAGCCACTCGCCGACCCGCCGGGACCCGGGCTGCGCGCGCCCTTCTCGCTCATCTTCACCGGACCGGCGGAGCCGATCCTCGCGCAGATGATTCACCGGCTCGAGCACGAGCGCCTCGGCGCGCTGGACATCTTCCTCGTCGCGCTTGCGCCCGACGCGGCCGGGGCGTGCTACCAGGCGGTGTTCAGCTGAGTCGCCCGGGAGGGGCACTCCATCATCAGGTGGACCTCGTCCTCGCCGCACACGGCGAACCCCAACCGGCGGTACAGGCGCACGGCGGGATTGACGCGCAGCACCTGGAGGGTGACGGGCCGACCCGAGCGCCGACCCTCGTCGATCACGTGCTGCAGCAGCACCGTGCCGACGCCCCCGCCGCGGTCCTCGCGCGCGAGCGTGATGTCGACGACGTGGATCGCCGCCGCTGTGCGGTCGACGACCAGGCGCCCCGCTGGGCGGCCGTCGAGCACGACGAGATCGATGTCGGCGCCCGGGTGCCGAGCGCGGTGGGCGCGATCCTGGGCCTGGTGCTGCATCGCCAGCAGGGCGTCGAGCGCCGCCGGGTCGAGGCCGAGTGCGGCGAACTCCGGTGCCCGGAGCTCGGCGTACAGGCGGCGCAGGAACGGCTCGTCGCCGGTCGCGGCGCGACGCAGCGTCACCGCCGGTCGCGGCGCCGTCAACTGCGCGGCGGGAAGATGCCGGCGAGGGCGATGCAGAAGTTGAGCGTCAGCGAGGGCATCAGGTTGTTGTGGGGCTGGCTGGCGCCGGTCGCGCTCAACTCCGCGGGAGACAACGGGGTCGGCGGCGAGGTCCCGGGCGCGTAGGCCGCCCCGCCGTCGCTGATCGTCAGCGCGCTGCCCGGCCCGGGCGTCGCCGAGGCCGCACCGCCGCGGCCGGTACGCGCCTGCAGCTGATGGTTGTGTGCGGCCAGCTGTGACGCCGTCAGGGTCACGGTCGTGGCTCCGCCGACCTGCCCGAGGATGTAAGGCGCCAGCCCGGGCCCCTGGCCGGGACCGACGACCGCGGCCCCCTGCAGGTTGGGCAGCGCGAAGTTCGTCGTTCCGTTGCCGCCATAGGTCGTGCCGAGGATCGAGAACAGCGCGGTGTTCTGGCTGATCGGGAGCAGCTGCCCGTTGCACATCGCCCAGTTGATCGGGGCGAAGTTGTACGGAAAAACGCGGATCTCGGCGATGTAGGGGTCCACAGTGGTTGCTCAGCTCTGGCTCGGGAAGATCCCGACGAGGGCGATGATGTAGGTGATCACGACGAACGGCTGGCGATTCTCGTGCGGTTGAGAGCTGCCGGCGGGACCGACGCCGCCACCGGCCATCGCCGTCGCGGGTGCCTGGTCGCTGTAGAGCGCGATCGTCGAGCCGGCGGCGGGCACGTTGCCGCCGGGGCCGGACTGGCTGCCGGCGGTCTGATCGGCGCCTGCGGCGTGACTGTGCGCCGGGAGCTGCGCGGTGGTCAGCGTCACGGACTCGACGCCTCCGGCGCTGCCGAGCACGCCGCCGCCGCCCTGGTGCACGACGACTCGTCCGCGCAGGTCGGGGAGGTTGAACGTCGTCGTGCCGTTGCCGCCATACGTCGTCCCGAGCAGGGTGAACAGCGCCGAGTACTCGGAGATCGGCAGCGTTTGCCCCTGGCACAGCGCCCAGCCTGACGGCGCGAAGTTTCCCGCGAACAGCCTGATCTCCCCGAGGTAGGCGTCGGACATCGCGGTCAGTTCCTGGTGGGGAAGATGCCGACGAGCGCGATGCAGACGTTGAGCGTCAGGAACGGCTGGCGGTTCTCATGAGGCTGTCCGCCGCCCGCGGCGAGGACCGTCGCCGGGGCCAGGGTGACGCTCGAGGCCGGTCCGGCGGCATACAGGGTGTCGCCGGCGGCGGCGAGCAGGTTACCTCCCGGCGCGTCGGTCGATGCCGTGGTCGCCGTGCCGTTGAGCGGGTGCGTGTGCGCCGCCATCTCGGGCACGCTCAGCGTGTGCGCCGCCTCGCCGGTCGCCGTCCCCTCCGGCAGGCCGGAGCTGAAATGCAGCGGTACCCGGGCCTGGAGGTTGGGGAGATTGAACGTGGTCGTCCCGTTCCCCCCGTACGTCGTGCCCAGCAGCGAGAACAGGGCCGCGTTCTGGTTGATCGGCAGCGTCTGGCCGTTGCACAGCGCCCACCCGCGCGGTGGGAAGCCGAATGCGAAGGTCCGCAGCTCTCCGAGGAATCCCTCGCTCACGTCCGGCCTCCGGTGTCTCGTGATCGGCGCAGCGCGGCGAGGGCGTGGCGCAGCGCCGCGTGACGGCGGGCGATCGCGAGCCGGTGGTCGCGCGCGCGGCGGCGGCCCGATCGACGGCGCGGACGTGCGCCGCGATGGCGCTTGGCCCGGTCCGCCGCGCGGCGGACCGCGGTGCGGCGCGTCGCGGCGAGCGCCAGGTCCGCGCGGGTGGACGCGGCTCGCGCCGCCGCCGGCGCCGGGGCGGTCGGGCAGGAGGCGGCGGAGGTGAACCCGGCGCCGCCGAACTGCGTGGCGAACGACGGCTCGCTGGTCGCGCCCGGTCCGGCGGCGAGCGTGTTCCTGGCGTTGAGGAAGCTCTCGACATGGGTGTCCTCGACGCTGACGCCTTCGTTCTCGACGGGTCCGCCGACGATCGCGAACACGCTGGTGGAGGTGTCCTGGTAGACGCTCATGCCGTCGGCGTCGACCTGCGTCGGGCTGTCGGCGGCCAGCCCGTCGGACTGCGACGTGTTGCCCGTCGCGTTGAGGCACACGACGGCGCGGGCCGCCTCGCCCGAGGCCACGTTGATGCCATCCTGGGCGGCGTCGGAGACGAGCTTGACGGCATTGCCGGTGAGCGTCAGGTTGAGCGTCGGTGCCGACGGCTCGGTCGCCTGATCAAGCGCGGCGGCGAGGATTCCGAACTGCTGCGCGATCCCGGTGATCGTGTTGTTGGTGATCGACGCGGTGACGGTGCCGCCGTCACCGGTCGAGTACAGGTCGATGCCCTCGCCCCCGGTCGAGCCGTTGGTCGCGGGATTGGCCAGGGACGGGTTGCCGATCGTGTTGCCGGTCACGAACCCGGTGACCGTGCCCTCGCTCGCGAAGTCGAGGTGGATCGCGCTGTCGGTGGAACCGGTCAGCGTGTTGCCGGCGATGTAGAACCGCCCGCCGTGGGTGTCGGTCGTGCTCGACACCCCGCCGAGGTTATCGTTGACATCGTTGGCGCCGGCGCCGCTGATCGTGTTGCCGACCAGCGTCAGGCTCGTCAGCTCCTCGCCGCCGACCCCGTCGCCGGCCGGGGTCTCGATCAGCATGTTGCTGAGGCTGACCGAGCCGGCGGTGCGCAGCGACACATCACCGCCGTAGCTCGTGGTGTCGGTGGCGTGCTGGATCGTGCCGCCCGACCCCGGGACGGCGCCGGTCCCGGTCACCGTCAGGGCGCCGGCGCCGGTGTTCTGGAGGCTGATGCCGTCGGACGGACCGGCCGCCGAGGTCCCGGCGGTGATCGACTGGAAGGTCAGCCCGCCGGCGCCGATCGCCGTGTTGACCACGTTGAGGGCGTCGGCAGTGGTGGTGGCCAGCGTGTTGGCGGCCCCGGTGACGTCGATCGTGCCGCCTCCCGTCGCCTGGAACGCCGGGTTGACGCCGCTCGACGCGGCGAGGCCGCCGGTGAAGTCGATCTCCGCCCCGGAGTTGGAGCTGAGCAGCACGCCCGTGCCGGTGTCGTGGACGGCGCCGGAGACGGTCATCGTCCCACCGGTGCGCCCGCTGACGTCAACTGAATGCCTGGCCGCGCCGCTGATCGCCGCGCCGGCGGTGATCGTCCCGCTGCCGCCGGTCACGTCGAGCCCGTCGGCGCCGGCGTTGGTGATCGTGTCGCTGGGGCTGAGCGTGAACGCGTTGAGGGCGTTCGCCGACACGCCCGCGGCGCTCGTGCCGCTGACGGTGATCCCGGTGACCGTGTCGCCCTCGCCGAGCGCGATCCCGACCCCACCGCCGTTGGTGATCGTCGGGTTGGTCCCGGCGCCGGTCGACACGAGCTCGCCGTCGACGGTGAGCGTCTGGGACTGGCCGATCAGCAGCTGATCGGCCTTGAGCACGATCCCGCCGCCATAGGGCGTCGGGCTGTCGAACAGGAAGATGTCATCGCCGGTGGCCGTCGGCCCGCCCGGACCGGTGACGGCCGACAGCGCGTTGAACGGTGACGTCGAGGTACCGCTCCCATTCGCCGCGGCGGCGTCGTTGACGTACCACACGCGGCCGGCGACGACGATCGTCGCGACCGCCGACGCCGTCGTGTGGCCGTTGGTGACCTGGAAGCTGAAGGTGTCACTGCCGGTGAAGCCCGCCGGCGGGTGGTAGGTGAAGGTGCCGTCGGCGTTCAGCGACACCGTCCCACCGTTCGCCGTCGCGAGTGTGCCCGCTACCGCGGTCAGCGTCGCGCCGGGGTCGGTGGAGTTCGACAGCACGCTGCCGGAGCTGCTGGTCGAGGGCTGGGGCGGCGACGTGCCCACCCCGAACACGGTGTTGCCGACCGCGCCGGTGAAGCTGACGTTGCCCACCGAGAGGACTCCTAGCACGGTGATGTCGACGACGCTCGTAGCGGTCTCGGGGACGCCGAGATCGCCGGAGTTGCCGAGATCGTCGACGCTCATGCTGAGCGTGTCCAGGCCGACGAACCCGACGGCCGGCTTGTAGGTGAGGCCGGCGAGGCCGGCGTCGATGTCGGCGATCGAGCCGGTGAAGGTCATCGATCCGGAGCCGTTGGAGCCGGCGGAGAAGCTCAGGCCCGCGGTCTCCGGCAGGGTGAGCGCTCCGTGCGCGGCGGCGAGCGTGACCTGCTCGGGGTTGGCGCCGGCGTCGGGATCCGACGTCGAGATCGCGCTGCCGTTCGCGCTGGAGAAGACGACCGTGTTGTCGTTGGCGGCAGTCGCGTTCTCGCTGACCGTCTGGGGGCCCGAGACGGTGTTGACCGGGGGCTGGTTGACGTGCAGGATCGACAGCGTGTCGTCGCCCTCGTCGGTGACCACGACGGTCGTCTGATCCGGCGTGACGGCGATCGCGTCCGGGGTGCGGCCGACGGTCAGCGTCGAGGTGACGGTGTTGGTGGCGTCGTCGATCACGCTCACCGTGCCGCTGCCCGAGTTGGTCACCAGCACGTCGCCGAGGACCGGCAGCAGGGCGACGCCGTAGGGATGCGAGCCGACGCCGATCGTGGCGGTCACGGTCGGGCTGGCGGGGTTGTTGACGTCGACCACGCTGACCGTGCCGGCCTGGCTGGGGTTGGCGACGTACACGGCGCCGTCGTTGTCGGCCAGGTAGGCGGGAAACGTGCCGACCGCCGCGCTGCCGTCGAACACCGGCGATGGCCCGCTGACATCGAACACGTCGGTGCGCGCGGTGCCCGCATCGTCGACGAGCAGGTGCACGCCGTCGCCCGCGTCGGCCAGGCCCGACGGCGCCGACGTTCCGCCCAGCGCGATCGTCCCCGTCACGGTGCCGGTGCTGGGGTCGACGATGCTGATCGTCCCCGACAGCAGGTTGGCGACGTAGACCGAGGCGCCCATCTGCACGACGCCGTCAGGGTCGGTTCCGACCGGCACGGTGTGGATCACCGCATCGGTCGCGGTATCGATGATGCTCAGCGACCCGCCGTGGAAGTTGGTGACGTACGCCATCGAGCCGTCGGGGCTGAGCGCCACGCCCTCCGGGAACTGCCCGACCGCGATCGTCGTCGGTGCGGCCGCGGGGTTGGCGAGGTCGACGACGCTGACCGTGTTGCTGTCGGAGTTGGCGACGTAGGCGGTCGTGTCGGTGGCCGCCACGCCGGTCGGCAGCGACCCGACCGCGACCGCGCGTCCCGCCGCGGCTGCCGGGGTGGCGGCCGCCTGCGCCCCGCCGGCGGCGAGCGGGGCGGCGCCCGCCGTCAGCCCTGCCCCGGGGGACGCCACGCCCTGGGGCGACAGTCCATGCCCGGCCGCCGGCGCCGGCGTGGCCGCTTGGGCGGATGTGGGCGCCGGCGCGGCTGAGGCCGCGGTGGCCGTGATCGCCAGCCACAGGCAGCAGAGCGCCAGCGCCGGCCACCAGCCGGCGCGCCTGACGCCGTCCGCTGGGCTCAGCGGACGGCGCACCCCTGCCCTGCCCCCGCTGCGGCGGTCACGGCAGCGCCGATCCCGGGCCCAGCCCGTCGGTGGTCGGTCCGTCCGGGTTGCCGTGCGTCAACGCCGCCATCGTGCCCAGCACCGCCAGGTGCGGCGGCTCGTAGTCAACCGACACGCGCCGCCGGTCAGCGTCGCCGGCGCCCGGGTCCCGAGCGTTCGCCGCAGTGCGACCCTTCCCCTCCACGCCGGCCACACTACTCCTGGCCGGCGCGCCGCGCAATCGATTCGCCTACACGGCCACCGGTCCGCGCCCCCCCGGTCCCTCGCGCGATCCGCCCGCGGGACCAGCACCGCGGATACCATCACCGAGCCCCGGGCGGTTAGCTCAGCTGGTAGAGCGCCTGCCTTACAAGCAGGAAGTCACTGGTTCGAGCCCAGTACCGCCCACTCACAGAAACCCTGCTGATGTGCGGCGTCCGCGAAAAAAGTCTGCCGCCTCCGGTTGCATAAGTTGCGTAGGTTGCAGCGCCGCGCTACCCTGAGTGCATGTCTGTGACCGCGGCCCGCGAGGCGAAGCGTCTCGCCGCCGAGTTGGCGCGATCGCTGGGGGAAGAGCCGATCACGCCTCAGGAGCTCGCGTCCAGGCTTGTCGTCTTGAACGCGCCGGTGGCGCTGATCAGCGCGCTCGACGATGCGCTGTCGTGCGCTGCGGCGGCCGGCGAGCCCCCCGAGTTCGACGACGCGCTGTGGGGCCCCGAGCCCACCGGCGGGCAGCTTCTCGCCGCCAACCAGACCGCTCATGCCGCGCTGATGGAGGCGCTCGCGCTCGCGCTTGACGGGGCGCTGACCCGCGAGCAGGTTGCGCAGCGGCTCGGCGTGTCCCCGCAGGCCGTTTCCAAGCGGCTGGCCGCCGGCGGCCTGGTGGCGCTCAGCCGCGGCCGGCAGCGGCGTTTCCCGGCATGGCAGTTCAGCGATGACGGACCGCTGCCCGGGCTCGCCAAGGTGATCGCCGCGTGGCCCGGGACGATGCTGGCCCTCACCACATGGGCGAACTCGCCGTCCGCCGACCTCGGCGATGCCACCCCAGCCCGGGTGCTGGCCCAGCGTGACGGTCTGGGCCGCGTGCTCGCCGCTGAAGCGGCGCTCAGCTCCGCCGCGTGGTAGCGCGCTTGGGGGATCCGCCGGCCAGGCTGCCGGCGGACCCACCGACCTGGACCTGGGCGGCGCGGGCGCTGGTCCGCGTCTACCACGAGCACCCCCGGCCGGGACGGGATGACACCCCGCACCTACGGTCCGACGGGACGCTTTGACCCGCACGTCCGCGACGCCGACACCACCCTCGCGTGGACCCGACCGGCCGCGGTGTGCTGTACCTGGCCGCCGACCTCGATACCGCGCTCGCTGAGGCCTACCCGGGCCAGTGGCCGGAGGTGGCGATCTGCCCGCGCGCCCGAGCGGCATGGGTGCGGCCGGCGGCACGGGTGCGGCTGCTTGACCTGACGGCGGGCGGGGCGATCGCGATCGGCGCCGTTGGCACGCTCGCATGGGGTGATGAGCCGCGGACGCGCACGCAGCGGTGGGTGGGAGCGCGCCGCGCCGCCTCTGCCGGCGTCGGGCGGCGACCGCCGACTGTGGGCGGTGTGGAGCCGAGTCGTCGTGGCGCTCGCCAACCAGCGGCGGTTGGCGCGCCGGATCAGCGCGGCGGACTGTCGGCGCTGTCAGGAGGCCGGCCGCGCCTGACCTGCCCGCAGACGGGGCGCGGGGCTCACTCCGCGACCGGTCTCCCGGATCCCGTGGTGACGCAACGCTGCGGACTCAGGCTGAGAGAGATCCGTACCTCGTCCCATTTTGCAGGACGGTTGTGTCTGCTAACCGTGTGTTGCAACGAGGTAGAGCTGGGAGGAGGTTGTGATGAACGTCAAATCGCGTCACCGCGAGTCGACGCCGCCGGTGGTTGCCGCCGAGCGACATGGTTTCACGCGCGTCGCGGTGATCCGGCGGATCGACTCAAAGCCGCCCACGCGCGTCTGGTCGCTGCTGCTGCCACCGAGCTTTCTCAATATCGAACCGGAGGTAGTCAGCCACGGATATCGGCGTGGCCGGGATCCAGGACATCGCCCTGAATGAGCAGGCCTTTATGCCGGGTAGCCGAGTACCTCTTCGGGGGGCAGGACGATGCTCCGGCCGGAAATCGTCGCCGCACGGATACGCAACCAATGGGCCTTGTCGCCCGGTGCCCACGAATCCCAATCAAGCTCGTTCAGGCGACCGATCTCGCTCGGGCTTGTGACCTCCTCGGCCATGCCGCTCATGACAACGCTCCAACCGGTGCGTGCGCGCTCCTCGACGCCATCGATCTCGAAAGTGGCCTCGGCTGACAGCAACAGGGCGTGGAACTTCGAGCCGACCGCGGTTCGGAACACGAGCGACTGCGACGGCTCGTCGAACAGGTAGTTGACCGGACGGAGGACGGGAGCCCCCTGGCTGGTGCTCACGGCCAGTCGCCCAAAGCTGTGTGACGCGAGCAAGCGCACGCATTCGTCTCGAGGCAGGTCGAGCATCTCGATCGTGAGATCGTCCCCGTCGCTCGGTGGCTGGGGCGGAACGGCCGAGGCGCGCTCCTCCCGGTCCGCGTTTGGATTTGAGTGCATGTCGTGACGATACCGCGGATCACGCGTCCCGAGCGATGCCCGCATGCTCAGCACGAGACGACATCCTGGTTATCGCTGAAGGCGCCGGGGGCCAACAGGCGAAACGGAGCTGGCAGGTTTGGGTGACTCTGTCACACGCCGATCTCCTGTGTCGCAATCAACCTCTTGTTTTGTCCGAGCCAGCGCGCGTGAGCACGGCGGTGCCCGCCGACCCTGGCGCGCAACACTCTGAGATCTCGTTGGACGACACGCCATGTGCGAACGGTACGGCCCCGGGGCCTGAGCGAGCGTGTCGGTGCCGGCGGCGATAGCGTTTCGGCTATGGACCCGCAGCTGGAGTTGGTCGACCGCCAGGTCACGCTACTGCTCAAGCGTTCTGATCCGCTGGCCTTCCTGTGGCTGATCGAGCCGTTCCTGGCATCGCTGCAGTCGGATCCGGTCCTCGCGACCCTGATCGAGGACATCCTCGAGGACGTCGCCAACGTCGTCGGCGCGATGGAGGAAGCCGACCGGGAGCTTGCCGTCGAGCTCGGCGCGCTTCGCGCCGAGTTCGCGGAGCTCGCGCCGGCCGCTGCCTTTGAGAGCACGCTGGCGTTGTTTGACGAGCTCGCCGAGGCCGAGCCGGCGGCCTTTACCGCCGAAGGGGTCGGTGGTCGTGCCGCTCCGCTGCTGGCGGTCCCGCGGGAGCTGGACGCCGACACGCGGCCGACGGGCCCAGGATCGGTGAGAAGCCCGGAGGACCAGCTCGCGGACCCGCTCGCCGCCTGGCGCGCGAGCCGTGGGAGTGTGCTGCACCGGTATTTTCGTGCGCTTCGGTCGATGCGGGCGGCGGCAGCGGGGACCGCCTCACAGCCGAGCTCGCGCGCTACCTGTTCGATGCCGGCGTGAACCCGATCACCCGGCAGCTGGGCCGGCGGCCGGCGTCTGAGCGCTTTGATCCGACCACCACGTTCTATGTCGAGGCCGCGCAGTACGGCGACGGCGTCACCCGCAATGAACTCGCCGGCGCCGTCCGCCGTGCCCTTGACGCGATGGGAGCGATCCGCGCCGGCGGAATGCACTTCGACGAAGGGTGGCTGGTCGTCGTGCGCTGCGGTGGGCCGCGCTTCGACCTCCCCGCGCTGCTGGAAACCGAGAACTGCCGCCGGCACCTCACCGTCATCGACGTCGCGCCGGTGGCAGAACCCGCCCACGAGCCCGAGCCGAGCATCACCGTCGCGGCCGCCGAGCTGCACTGAGATGGGGAGCCTCGTCGGCACCGGCGCAGCGTTGCAGTGCTCGTTCGGCACCACGCCCGCTACGTTCACCGCCTCCAGCTCAGACGTGAGCGCGACCCAGTCCGCTGCCGGCGTGGTGGGCGACGTCGGCCCGGCGAACGTCGCGCCGTTCGGGATGTGCACCTCGCTGTCCAACCCGCAGGTTGCCGCCGCGAGCTCCGGTGCGGGGGTGCTGACTCCGCAGCCGTGTCAGCCGGTGCTCAGCCCGTGGACGCCGGGGTCGGCAACCGTCAGCGTCGACGGGAGCCCCGCGCTCGACGACGTATCGACCTGCTCATGCGCCTGGGGTGGGTCGATCTCCGTCGGCTCAGCCGGCCAGCAGGCGGTCACGCTGGGCTGAGCGGCTGATGGCGGCCGTTCAGGGTGAGGACGCCCGCGTGGAGGAGCTGCGCGACGCACGTCGACACCTCGGCGATCGGCGTTGCGGAGAGGGTGAGCTCAGCGGCGAGCTGCGCGGCGATCTCGGTGACGGTCCGCCGGCCGTCACACAGCCCCAGAACGAGCGCCGCGCTCTCGTTGAGGTCGTACAGCTTCTCGGTGGACGGCGCACGGACGGTGAGCCCGCCGTCGCCGGCGCGGGTCTCGACCCCCGGTGACAGGGTCAGCCGCGCATCGGCGGGCCGGGCGAACGGGGCTCCGCCGGCCGCGAGCACGCCGTGGCTGACGCGCTGCTCGAGGTAGCTGTCCAGATCTCCCCAGGTGTGCAGGAACTCCGCGTGTCCGTCGGCATCGTCGCGCAGGTCGCGCAGCATCTGGCCGAACGCCCGGCGGTGCAACGCGACGACACGTCCGTCCAGCCCCTCAGTGGCCAGCACGCACACGTCCCAGCCGACGTCGTCAAGCGTGGCCGCTGGGGCCGGATCGATCACCCTCGCCCCCGCGTCGATGAGCAGCGCGCTCTCGTAACCGCGGCGCGAGGCTTCGCTGATTGCCCGCTGCCAGGCGGTCATCCGCCGCAGCTCGCGATCGGCCCACGGCCCTGGCGCCACGCGCTCCACTCGCCAGCTCACCGCGTCGGGATGGGCGTGAGCGGCACACGACTCGCCCCCGGCGTCGACGCAGAACACGGCGTCGAAGCGGCTCAGCGGGTGGTCGGCCTGGGCGCGCGCGACGGGCCAGATCCGGTTGGCCGCTCCGCCCAGCAGCGCCCGGAAGTGAGCCTCGACGGGGTCCAGATCCCACCCGAGCTGCGACCAGCCGATCACGTAGTTGCGGACGCGGTCCTCCCACGTGTTGGCGTAGGCCGGGCCGGCGGGCCGCCCGAAGCGGTGGGCCCACCTGATCGCCGGATGGCACAGGACGCGGCCACCGCGCCGGCGGAACTGCTCGTGCAGGTAGCCCTCCTCGCCCCCAAATCCGCGGAAGCGCGGGTTCAGCCCCGGCCACGCCGCCCGCCGGCAGGCGAACAGCCCGAGCCCGTGCATCGAGATCTCGAACGGCTCGCCATCCGCTTTGCGCCGGCGGGGATCGTCGTCCCAGGTGCCATACATCCCGTCGCGCCACTCGGCCTCCATGTGCGTCGCTCCGCTGCGCAGGTCGTCCCACAGGATCGGGCCCTGCACCAGATCCAGGCTGTCGGGATGTTGCGCGAACCACGCCCGCACTGCGGCCAGCGCGCCGGGGGCCAGCAGGACGTGCGAGTCCATACAGCACACCACGTCGGCGTCGGTCTCGCGGAACACGAGATCGCGCACCGCGGTGCCGCGGAACCCGGTGAACGGGACATAGCGGTAGTTGGCGACATATCCGCCGAGCGCCTGCAGCGCCTCCGCGGCCGGACCCTCGGGATGGTTGTCGACGACGACGAAGGAGAGGTGGGGCAGCACCTCTTGGTGATACAGGCAGATCGCCTCGATCGTGAACCACACGCCGTCGAAGTCGTCGTAGGTGGACATCCCCACGCACAGGCTGGGGCCGTCCCCGGGCGGGTGCGTCGCTTGGGGTGCCGGCGTCAGCTCGGCCCCGTGGTGGTCGTGGTGGTCGTGGTCGTCGTCGCCGGCGCCACGTAGCCGACGATCGTGTTGAGCACGTCCCACACCGTAAACCCGGCGGGCAGTCCGGGCGGGCGCGTCGGCAACGTCGGTGGATCGCCGACGAGGACGTTGCCGGTCACCGCGACGAGCGCGGTCGCCACCGGCGCGGCGCCCGAGGCGGGCACCGGGGTCGTGAGCAGCGCCGGAACGAGCACGAGGCTCGGCGAGGTCGCCGGCGGTGCGGTGGTGCCCGCGGCCGTGGTGTCGGGCGGAATGCTCGGCTCCGGGGAGGCCGACGCCGCGGGATCGACGATCTCGTTGCTGATCAGGTTGCCGGTCAGCGTGCACTGTGTCACCTGGTTGAGTGACACCGTTGGCCCGGAGGCGACCCGTCCACGGATGCGATTGCCATTGCACAGGACGGTCGCGATCGTGCCGTCGCTGAGCATCACCGCGACGAGCAGGCCGGAGCCGGAGTACGTCGCCTCGACGACCGCCTCCACCTCGTTGCCGTGGACGTCGATCCGGGGCGTGGCGCCGAGGCCCATCTCAGCGGTGAGGATCGGCGCCGCCGCCAGGGACGTGGGGCCGGCGGACGGCAGCAGGTCGGTGAACGTCGGCAGATGCAGGACCTGCCGCGGCA
>JBELAG010000309.1:0-7225 GCA_049509055.1 Solirubrobacteraceae bacterium | reverse complement strand
CGGGGTCATCGAGCTCATAGAAGCTGTCGAACTGCTGTGAGAGCGTGTACGCGCGCACCGTGTCAAGCGGCTGGGCGAGCAGCTCGTCAAGCAGGTCGCGCTGGCGCTCGGTCAAGTTCTTCAGGCGCTTGAGCCACATGTACCGCGTGTTCTTGAGCAGCTCCTGGTGGTGCTTGGCCTCCTCGCGGCAGACCTCGTCCACGGCCTTGGAGAGATGGGAGCGGACGTGGTAGCGGTCAAAGGTGATCTCGGCCGCGGGCAGGTACGTGAGGGTCCCCTTCAGGAACGCCTCCGACATGTCCTGGCAGACCTCCGAGACCCGGGCCGGGTCGCCGCCGTGGGTCTCTAAGAACAGCGAAAACGCCTGCACCGTCTCGTGATCCTTGCCCTCGACGCAGAACACGCCGCGGTGCTGATCAAGATCGGCGAACACCGACACGTACTCGTGCCCGCGCCGGGAGCTGGTCTCATCGATCCCGACCCGCTCGACCCCGGAGAGCTCCTGCGCCTCGACCGCCTCATCGACGTAGTGGTGTACCACCCGCCAGATCCGCATATCCGTCTCGCCGACCAGCCCGGCGAGCGTCGCCACCGGCATCTCGCGCACCATCGCCATGATCAGCGCCTCCAACAGCAGCGTGAACCCCGAGCGCTCCCGCGCCCACGGCACCTCCACCAGCCGCGTGTTGTGCTCCGGGCAGATCACCCGCGGAACCCGCGCGGTCAGATACGCCTGATGCTGAAAGAAGTCCAGATGCCGCCACGTCTTCTCCTCCCTGTCATGCACCGGGCAGCCCTCCCGCCCACACTCCGGACAGGCGAAGCGCGCGCCCTTCTCGAAGTCGATCCGCAGATCCAGCCGCTTGCCCCCCGGATCGAACTCCACACTGACGACCTGCCAAGGCTCGCTCAGCCCCAGCGCGGCCTGGAAGAGACGAAGGTCTTGCGCTTGCATGCGAGCTCCCATCATCGAGGATCAGAAGCCCGGCAGGCTCTCAGCCGGATCGGACGCTACCCACGCCTAACGTGGAGGAGCCAGAAAGTAGCCCTCGGCGAATTGGCGATAGGACTCGGTGTCGAAGCTCGCGTCGGTGACCGGGTAGAACAGGACTTGGGCGGTGAGCCGCGGTCCGTGGCGCTGCTTGGCTAGTGGCTCAAGCGCTACCGCCGGACCGTCGATGCGTCGACGGCGGACAAGGTGGGGCACCTGCTCAGCCACCACCTTCTGCCGTTCCTCCACAACTATCGAGTCGACGAGATCGACTACGCGGTGTTGTCTGCGTACGTGGCGCTCAAGCTCGAGCGGAACGAGGAGATCGAGTCAGCGCGCCAAGCCGGAGTGACGCTACGGGACAGCGCTGGACGCGCGCGGCGGTCGCTCAGTCCCCGCACGATCAACATGTCGCTCGATCTCGCCGCTCATATCTTCACCGACGCCGTCAAGCGCGGACTCTTGCCGAGCAACCCGGCGAGTGACCGCGACCTGCGTCTGAAGGTGACGCAGCACAAGTGGAACTTCCTGGAGGCCGACCAGCTACTCGCGCTGATTGAAGCGGCATCGGCGATCGACGACCCGGTCTCGGAGCATACGCTCGGCCGCGCGGACCTCGTCCGAAGGATGCGAGGCGACGGGAGAACCCGGAAGGAGATCGCCGCCGAGATCGAAATCGCGGAGAGCACCGCCATCTGGCTCGCCGGCCGGCACCGCCGAGACGGACGTGCCAGACCGCGTCGTGCGATCATCGCAACGCTCGGCTGCGCCGGCCTTCGGAACACCGAGGCGTGCGATCTCAACTTCGGGGACCTGGGCTTTGCGCACGGTGTGATTCACGTCCGCGATGCCAAGACCGAGGCCGGAACCCCCAGGTGCACATGACCCCGCGGCTGCACGACTACCGCGCTACGCGGCCCGACGCCCAGCCGGACGAGCCCGCGTTTCCGACGCGCAACGGCGCGCGCCGAGACCATCGCAACATCAACAGGAGGGTCATCGCCGCTGCAGTCCGCGCCGGCGAACGCGCTGCGCACCCAGCGCCGAGAAGCGCCCCTGCCCAGCTCGATCACCGCCCACACGTTCCGTCGCACGTTCATCATGCTGATGCTCGAGGCCGGCGCGCCGGTCCCCTACGTGCAGGGACAGGTCGGCCACGAGGACCCGGCGACAACGCTTCAGATCTACGCGCAGGTCCTCAAGCGCCGCGACCGCCGGCGCCACGGCGAGGCGTTCGATGCACTGCGGACGCCGGCGTCGATCATGAAGCGAACCGACTCTGACCGGTCCGAAGGCCGCGACGCGCTCGATTCCCCTTCGGTTTCCGAGAGATTCGGCCACAGAAGCGAGCAGACGCCGTCTGGCCAGAAAAGATCAAGTAAGCGCTGACCACCCTCACAAAAATCTGGCCATTTGCGGGGATTCCTGTAAGCTCTCTGTCGGACTCGAACCGACGACCCCTTCCTTACCATGGAACCATGCGGGTGCAGAAAAGTGGCGATTAGCAGGAACTTTGTGTTCGGCCCATTTGGCGCAAATGTCCCCAAATTGCGGGCGTTTGGCGGGGCCGTGTTCCCCTGGTGTTCCCCGGCTTCTGAGTCTGTGAGGCTCAGCCTTTTCCTTCTGGAGGAAGGGTCGGGGATGCGCCTGCGTTGGGCGCTTCGCTCGCAGACGAGATTTCACGAGCACCGGCGTGAGCCCCGCGCGAATACCCCCTCGCTACGCCCAGGAATGAGTCTCCGCAAAGCGTATCATTTCGATACGCTTTGCGCCTAGCGGCTCCCGGAACAGATTTGCGCGTTGCGTATCAATTTGATACGTTTTGCGCATGCCAGGGCAGACCTTCACGACCTTCCTCGACCACGCGCAGGGACAGTATGGGTACCTCACCCCCGACGACGCGCGAGACCTCGGTGTCGACCCGGTGCAGCTGCGGCTGATGGCGGCGCGGGGAACCATCGACCACCTCGGGCATGGCCTGTATCGGATGCGTGAAGTGCCGCCCACGGAGCTCGACCCGTACATGGAAGCAGTGCTGTGGACCGGCCGACGAGGCGTCCTCAGTCACGAGACCGCCCTTGACCTCTACGACCTCTGCGACGTCAACCCAGCTGCGATCCACCTGATCGTGCCGAAAGGCTTTCGCACGCGTAAGGAGACTCCACCGACGTACCGGCTGCACTACGCCGATCTCACGCCCGACGAAGTGCGTTTGCACGAGGGCATTCCGATCGTGACGGCAGAACTCGCGATTCTCGGCGGCATCGAGCAAGGCCTTGGATGGCAGCTCATCGACCAGGCCGTCAAGAACGCCCGTGCCCGTGGCCTGATCACACGGCAGGTGGCGGCGCGGCTCGGCAATCGGCAGGTCGAAGCGCGTATCGCTCGTCGCGTGGGATCCGGAGCTCAGACACCGCCGATCACCGCGCGGCGGACGAACCGAAGCCAGCTGCATGGCTGAGCCGCCTGGCGCGGGGAGGCGTCCGTCGAAGCTGCCGGGCAACACATCCCACCTGCAGCAGCTCGTCTCCAAGCACGCGGCTGCGGAAGGCATGGCGCCCCGTCGCGTGCGGCGGTGGTTAAACGCGATGGTCGTCACGGGGGTGCTCGACCGCGCGCGAGACGAGAACGACGAGCCCATTTTCCTGCTCAAGGGCGGGGTGGCGATGGAGCTGCGGCTGAGACTCCGGGGGCGCGCGACGAAGGATTACGACGCCGCGTTCCGCGCGCGCACCGAGGAGGTCCTCGACAAGCTCGACGAAGCGATCGCCGATCCCTGGAATGAGTTCACGATCACCCGCTCGGAGCCCGAGCGTGTCCCGAACACCAAAGCCATCCGGGTCAAGCTCACGCTGGCCTACAAGGGCCGCAGCTGGGGCACAGTCGAGGTCGAGATGGCCCCGGTCGAAGGCGCGATGGGATCAGAGCTCGACCGCGTACCGGCGGCCCCGCTCGATGTCCTTCAGGTCCCGGTTCCCAAGCACGCCGCATGCGTGTCGCTGCGCTACCAGGTCGCCCAGAAGCTCCACGCATGCACCGAGGTCTTCCCAACCGGCCGCGAGAACGACCGCTTCCGCGACGTGATGGACATCCTGCTGCTCAAGGAGCTCCTCGTCGACGCCGGATTAGCCCGCGTCCGCGAGGCGTGCATCGACATCTTCACCGTCCGCGCCAAGCACACATGGCCGCCGGCCTTGACGGTCTACGACAGCTGGCGGGCGCCGTTCGCCGCGCTCGCAATCGACAACGGCTTCACGCCCGAGGACATCGACGAAGCCGCCACAGAGCTGACCGCACTCATCGAGGCGATCGACGGCGCCATCCTCGAGGACGACGACTCGGTATGGCTCGAGTCGGGCGCAATCGCCGTCGCGGCCGAACTGAGTGAAGAGGACGCACGGCGCTTCAGAGATGCATTCCACGGACAGCACTCCCAGGTCGAGTTGGCCCACAGCCCGGGAGCCGAAATCCAGCTCGGCGACGGCGTGTGGGACGGAAGGCTCTGGCGGTTCCCGATCGTGGCCGGCAAAGACAGACTCGGTGCGTTCGTCAACGAGCGGGTCGTTCAAGCGGCCCGCGTCGCGCTCGAGCACGTACGGTCAGTCGGCTCAGCCTAACCCGACTCGGGCGAGCTCTCGATATTCTGGATACCCTCTATTTCGTGGAATCCTTGTATCTTCTGTACGACCCTATGAGCCATGGCCCGAGTTGACGACCACTATCTGCGCGTCCGCGACTACGCCGAGCGCTTCAACCTCAGCGAGTCGGCCGTCTACAAGAAGATCGAGCGCGGCGAGATCAAGGCCATCCGGATCGGCAAGACCGTCCGGATTCCGTCAGCGGAGATGGATCGCTACCTGAACCCGACGAGCGTGCTCGAGGAGCAGGGTGCCCCCCGGGACGGAGAGCCACACAATCTCCATGATCGGGTCGCCCGCTTTGAAGAGCGCTCGGGCCGCGCGCCGGCCAACTACGTGCAGGCTTGGCGGTCCGGCGAGATCGACGACAACCCCGAGAACGCCCGTCTTGCAATCGAGGCGCTCGCCCTCCGGGCAGCTCTCGAGCAGCCGAGCCTCTCCGACTGAGTGAAGATCAGCGGGCCTCGCGCCGCTTCCCTCCCGCTCATCGCTCCCATGTTGCTGGCGGCGTCGTCGGCGGCGGCGCCAGCGCTGGGAGGAACAGCTCGATCCACCAATCGGACAGGACGGTGCGTCCGTGCGGCAGTCCCATCTCGTCGTGCAGAGACCGGATGATCGGCCGCCACGATTCCTCGTCGGCCGGCCCGACCACTCCGCTGACGGACGTGTAGCGCTCGCGGCACACGTACAAGGAGACCAGCCAGACGGGCACCGGCGGCTGGCGTTTGCAGCGAGCGAAATACAGCATCGCCAACCGGTTCGCCGGCTGATAAGCGGGTCCCATCCAGTCGCTGCCGATGGGTGTCTCGACGGCGGCCTGAACGTCGGCAAGCGCCGAGCGGATCGCGCTGATGCTCTCCGGATCAGTGGCCCTTGACCCCCCAGAGCGGAGCTCGGCTTCGCGGCCTTTGGCCTCGAGGAAGAGCGCGCCGGCCTGACCGTTTCGTCCAGTCGCTTTGGCCACGGCATCCCACACCGGACCCCGCTGTGGCCACCAGCCCGCCTCCTGCGGCGATGGTGTCGGCAGCCCAGCGGCAGACCACGCCCCGTCGCGAAGCTCGTGATGATCTTCCGCGGCCGGCGCGATCCACGCGATGTCGTCCACCCATTCGTCAAGAGTCGGGCTCGCGCGCCGGAGGTGCGCGTTGAACTCGTCGGTGCGTTCGAGAACCCACCGACGCAGCTGGTACTGGCTTCCGTAGCCGTAGGGCATGTCGATGGAATACCACGCAGACATCCCTGGGGCGAACCCAGAGACCCGACGGCGAGACGACCAGCCTGAAGCCGAGCGGGGCGCGGAGCGGAGCTCACCTGCGGTTGGGCCAACAACTATTCACAGAATCCTGTGAACTTCTGAATGGGTCGCGTCCACGTTCTGTCCCACCCGCGACGACGCTTCCAGACGCGCGGTCCGCCAGCTGCCGAAGCGGGCAGTGACGACGCACGCCGCCGGCCATTCTCGGTCCATCAACCGCTTGAGCGCCTCGCCCCCGCGGCGCCGCGCGTGCGTTCGCGACCAGTCATAGGACGTCGGCAGCTGCCCGTGGAGCTCGCGCCACGCGCACATCGCGTCGAGCACCCGCTCGCGGGTCCACCGGCGCTCGATCGCTTCGGTGCTTGCAGGTCCGACCGTTTTCGGTTAGCGCCCGAGTGCTGTTCGGACTTCCGGCTGCTGCGGGGATTCGCTTCATCGGCGTGGGCTCCTGCACGGGGAGGCCGGGGCCGGCAGGGCGCTGCGCGTCCTGCCGGCCAGCCGGGGTGAGCTCAGGCCACGGATGTAGCGGCGCGCAGGAGCTGTGCAGCCTGAGTGATCAGGCCAGCGACGGCGCCTGGCTGGGAGACGTAGATAGCGTGGCTGCCGCGCACTTCGGTGGTCGTCGCGCCGGCCCGCTCGGCCATCATCCGCTGTGCCGGCGGGGGAATCATCCGGTCTTCGGTCACGATCAGGTACGAGCTCGGCTTGCTGCGCCAAGCGGGTTCGCTGATCACGCCGTTCAGCGCCTCAACGCCCCAGGGGACCTGCGAGTCGGCCATGAACGCCGCCTCACGCGCGGGGACATCCGCGGCGAACGCGTCGGCGAACTTCTCGCGGTCGAGGAACAAGAACCCGTCCTGCGGCGGCAGGATCGGCGGCTGTGGCCCGTCGGACGGGAAACCGCCGATCAGTGTGCTGACGGACTCGCCCTGGTCGGGCGCGAAGGCCGTGATGTACACAAGCCCAGCGACGCGCTCATGGGTTCCGGCCTCGGTGATCACGGCTCCCCCGTAGGAGTGGCCGACGAGGATCGTCGGCCCGTCCTGCAGGTCGAGCACGTTCGTGGTGGTCTCGACGTCGCTCTCGAGCGATAGCGTCTGGTTCTGGACGACGCTTACGTTGAATCCGTCTGCGGTGAGCAGGTCGTAGACACCTCGCCAGCCGGATCCGTCCACGAACCCGCCGTGGACGAGGACGATGTTGCGCACGTCGGTCATGGATGACCTCCTTTGGTGCAGCCGGCCTCGGGAAGAGGTCGGCTTGTTATCCGCGACGGTGGCAGCGGCCCGGCGCCAAATCGTGCGTCAAGTTACGACGCTTCTATGGCACTGCATACGTACG
>JBELAG010000308.1:0-7542 GCA_049509055.1 Solirubrobacteraceae bacterium | reverse complement strand
CGTTGCGTCGACAGCGTGCCGTTGCACCCGGCGTCGATCGCGGTCTGGCTCAGGCTCTCGGCGGCGCTCAGCGTCGACGCGGCGCGGTCGAGCGTGGCGTCGGGCACGAGCACCGTGCCCTGGGAGCTGCGCACCGCGGCGAGCAGGTCATCGAGATTGACGACGTAGCGCACATCCCACGACATCGGGGTCACGGTGTCCTGCAGCGTGGTCGTATAGCCCCCGGCGCCCGCGCAGTTGCTGCGGTACACCTGCTGGTAGGCGATCGACTCGCTGCCCGAGCCCTTGTAGACGACCGCGACCGAGAACGGCGCGACGAGGTCGGCCCGCACCGCGGCCGGCGGCGCGGCGGCGATCTCGCGCCCGCCGGCGCGCTCATAGAAGCTGCTGTGCAGCGTGATCGGCGCCGCGCCCGCGGTCGTCCGGCCGCCGGTCTGGGGCGTCACCGACCGCACCACCGACCAGGCGGGGTCCGGCGTCGAGGCGCGGATCGAGACGATCACCTGACGCCGGTGGGCGGCGGTCGCGTCGAACGCCCGCGCGATCCGGGCCTGCTCTCCGCCCCCGACGAGCACGGCGGCGCGGACGGCCGTGGCGGCCACCGTGGCTCCGGTCACGCCGGCGAGCGCGAAGGCGGTGAGCGCGGCCGCTGACAAGCGTCTCATCGTTGGCCGAGGTTAGACCCTGTCGCCGCGTCCAGCGCCGACGCGATCGCCTCGGCCACCGGTCCGGGGTGGCGCTGGGGGAGCAGATGGCCGGCTCCGGGGATCACCACCAGCCGGGCGCCGGGGATCTGCTCGGCCAGCCGGCGCGGCGCACGGGCGGGCACGATCCGGTCATCGCTGCCGGAGACGATCGTCGTCGGCGCGAGGATCGCGCCGAGCTGAGCCTCGAGCGCGGGCAGGTCCCGGATCAGCGCGCGCTGCTCGGTCGCGTAGGCGCGCCACGCCGACGGGGCGAGCAGGATCCGCCGGGCCGCCGCCAGGTATCCGGGGTCGATCCCCGTAGCCCGGGCGATCCGCCGGCGCGCCGGCGCGGCCGACAGCGCCACGCCGACCGCGCCGAGCGTCGCGATGCTGGCCAGTTCCCCCGCGACCGAGCGCGCCAGCCAGTAGTCGACCGGGTACAGCGATGCGAGGTTGGCGGCGGGCGCGATCAGCACCAGTCCCTCGGCGCGGTCGGGATAGAGCGCCGCGGTCCACGCCGCGATCGCGCCCCCGAGGCTGTGGCCGGCGACGATCGCGCGCTCCACGCCGTGGGCGTCGAGCGCGCCCAGCGCGGCGCGGGCGTTGCCGGCGATGTCCAGCGGCCGCGAGCGCCCGTCCCAGCCCGGGCGGTCGATCGCGATCGTCGGCGCGCGTTGCGCGAGCCGCGCCGTCACACCGTCCCAATCGGCGGCGCCACCCGGCTGGCCGTGGATCAGCAGGACCGCTTCCGCGCCCGCGCTCACCCCGCGCGCCGAGCTGCTCGCCGGGCTGCCGGACCGGACGCGCCGCTACGCCGCGGCGCCGGGAGGGCCCCCGCGCAGGTTCTCGCCGACCGCCTGACCGTCGCGCCCGACATAGCCCTCCTTGCCGCCGGCCACCAGGACGATCGCATCGCCGTCGCCCACGTTGCGCAGCCCGCGATGTGTCGCCGCGTCGACCCGCGCGATCCCGCCCGGGCCGATTACGTGGGTGGCCGGCGGGCCGGAGCCGTCGCCGAAGCGGAACTCGACGGTGCCCTGATGGACGAAGTAGGTCTCCTCCTGCACGTCGTGGTAATGCTCGCCGGTGGCATGGCCGGCCGGGAGGACGAGCGCGTTGATCCCGAACGCCGTCACCCCGAGCTCGCGCCGGACCTTGCGAAAGCCGGGGCCCTCGCCCATGTCGGCGAGCGATGAGACCGCATAGCCGTGTCCGGTGATCGTGTCGCCCATCAGCGGGATGAATGCTATCTGTCAGCGGCCGCGCGGCCGCGCGGGCGCACAGGCGAGCGGGCCGAGCGGGCATACTAGGTTGCGTGCCGTCAGCGCTCCTCCCTGCGGCGCTTGCGCCGCTTCGAGCGGACCCCAAGCGCACCGCCATCCTCCTCGACATCGACGGCACGCTGGCGCCGATCGTCGATCACGCCGCCGACGCGCACGTGCCCGAGGGCACGCGCCAGCTGCTGATCGCGGTCGCGCGGCAGTACGGGCTCGTCGGATGCGTGAGCGGCCGCCGGGCGTCGGAGGCGCGCGCGATGGTCTCGATCGGGACGATCAGCTACCTCGGTTCGCACGGCGTCGAGCTGCTGCGAACCGGCTGGACCGAGGCGCGGCTCGACGCGGGGATCGCCGATTGGGTGCGCCGCATCCAGGAGTTCGGGCGCGAGGCCGACACCGCCGACACCCGCAAGCGCCGGGTCCGCCTCGAGGACAAGGGGGCGATCGTCGCCTTCCATTGGCGCGGCGCGCCCGACGAGGACGCCGCGCGGGCCGCGATCGACGCGATCGCCCAGCGCGCCCAGGCCGCCGGCCTGCGGACCCACTGGGGCCGCAAGGTGCTCGAGGTCCGCCCGCCGGTGAGGATCGACAAGGGCGCGGGGATCAGCCGGCTGCTCGCCGAGGCCGGCCAGGAGATCGACGCCGCGCTCTACGTCGGCGACGACACCACCGACCTCGATGCGTTCCGGGCGCTCACCGCGCTCGTGCAGGAGGGCCGGCTCACGCGCGCGCTGCGCGTCGGCGTGCGCTCCGACGAGGGGCCCACGGAGATCACCGGGGAAGCCGACATCGTCGTCGACGGGCCCGACGGGGTTCGCGAGCTGCTCACGCTCCTGATCGCCGAGTGAACCGCGGTGAGGTTCGTCGATTTCCTGCGCGCCACCGTTCTGATCAGCGCCGCGGCGGCCAGCGCGCTGGCCGCGGTGACGTTGGCCGGCGCGGCGAGCACCGGTGACGATCTGATCGTTCTCGTCGCCGCCGGCTGGTGGTTGGCGGCCGGCGCGATCGGGTTGTGGCTGGGACGCCGCGCCGCCACCTCCCCGCCGATCGCCTCGCTGCTGGCGAGCGCGCGGACCCAGGCCTCGCTGCCCGAGGTCGATCCGGCGCGCACCGTGCTCAACCGGCTCTGGCCGCTGCTGCTCTCGACGCTCGGCGCCGGCGCGCTCGGCGTGATCGCGCCGCAGGTCCCGGCGATCGCCACCGGCTTCGCGGTCATCTGGGCGCTCGCCTGGCGTCGGCAGTCGGCGGCGGTGACCGCGATCGAGGAGCGCGACGGCGCCCGCTTCTACGTCGAGCGGACCTCGCCGCTGCAACCGATCCGGCTCGTGCGGACGCCGGGCTTCCGCACCAATCTGCTCGAGCTCAACGGCTCCGTTGCCTCCGGATCGGCTCGCCCCCGCGGCTAGGGGCGACGTGCTGATCGTCTCGGCCGGCGGCACGACCGGCTGGCGGGCGTCGGCGGCGGAGCTCGAGCGCGCGTTCGTGACCGCAGGGGCGGCGGTGCGCCGCGTCGACGCCGGACCGGTGCCGGAGGTGCCGACGTTCATGCTGACCGACTTCGCCCAGGCGCTCGCCGCCAGCCGCGCCTGCCGGCGCGCGATTGTGCAGCGCGATCCCGGGGCGATCGTCTACTGCTCGATCACGGCGGCGCTGCTGTGGCCGCGTCCCGGCGCGATCTGGCTGGACGCGATCGCCGCCGAGAACCGCCCCGGCCGCCACGGCATCTGGCAGCGGGCGGTCGAGCGCCGCCGGCTGGCAGCGGCGCCGCTGGTGATGACGATGGCGCCGTATCGGCTGCCCGCGACGCGCACGGCGGCGATCGTGGTGCCGACCGCGGTACAGCGCTCGGGGCCCACCGACGGGGCGCGCGACGTCGACGTGCTCGCCTACGCCGCCGATCCGGTCAAGCGCCGCCTCGACCTGATCCTCGATGCCTGGGCGCGCGCCCGCCGCGCCGGCGAGACGCTCGTCGTCGCCGGCATCGAGCGGTCCGAGCCCGTCGCCGGGGTGCGCTTCGCCGGCCGCCTGGCGCCCGACGAGTACCGCGCGCTGCTGCGGCGCAGCCGCGTGTTCGTCAGCGCTCCACGGCGCGAGGACTTCGGGATCGCCGCGCTCGAGGCCCTCGCTGACGGTTGCCGGCTCGTCACGACGCCGTCGCCGGGACCGTATCCGGCGCTGGCGCTGGCCCGCGAGCTCGACCCGCGCCTGGTCGCCGACGACCTCGCCGGGGCGCTGCGCTGCGCGCTCGACGACCCCCGCCCGGGCTACGCCGAGCGGGCGGCCGCGCTGATCGCACCGTTCAGCCGCGCGGCGGTCGCCGCCACGGTGAGCGAACGCGTGCTCCCCAGATTGCTGCCAGGATGGAGCGCGTGATCGCGCCCGGCTTCATCCCCAGCCCGTCGACCAACGGCTTCTACATCGGCCCGCTGTTCTTCCATGCCTACGGGATCGCCTACGTGTTCGCGGTGACGGCGGCGATCCTGATCGCACGGCGGCGCTGGAGGCGGGTGGGCGGAGATCCGGACCTCGTCTACGAGGTGGCGATGTGGGGCTTCCCGGGCGGGCTGATCGGCGGCCGGATCTACTTCGACATCACCACCCCCAGCCAGATCACCCCGCACAACTTCCTGGGCCTGTTCGCGATCTGGAACGGCGGCCTGGGGATCTGGGGAGGGATCGCCGGAGGCGCCGCGGCCGGCCTGTTGGTGCTGCGACGCCGGCTCTCGCACGAGGATCTGCTGCGGTTCATGGACGTCGCCGCGCCCGGGCTGCTCGTCGCCCAGGCGATCGGGCGGATCGGCAACTACTTCAACCAGGAGCTGTTCGGCGGCCCGACGACGCTTCCCTGGGGCCTGAAGATCTCGCTCGCCCATCGCCCGCCCGGTTACGAGCGCTTCGCCACCTTCCAGCCGACCTTCCTCTATGAGCTGATCTGGAACCTCCTGCTGGCGGCGTTCCTCGTCTGGCTGGGCTCGAGCCGGCGGGTGCGCGCGCCGGGCCTGTTCGCGCTCTACGTCGCCGGCTATTCGGGCTTCCGCATGTTCGAGGAGACGCTGCGGGTCGACTACTCCGCCCACGTCCTCGGCATGCGGCTGAACTTCTTCGTGGCGCTGATCCTGTGCGTGATCGGCCTGCTGTGGTTCGCCGCCGTGCAGCGCAGCTGGCGGGGGATGGGCGTCAGTCCCGCCACGCCCGACGCGCCGGTCGCCGGAGCGGGCGCCCGCTCGGGGGCCGGCGCGCCCACGCGCCCGCCCTCGCGCCGGCCGCCTGCCGGGTCGGCGCGCGCCAAGGCCAGGCGCAGCCGGTAGCGGGCGCCGGCCGGTGGGCCGTTGGCGCCGCGCGGCCGCCGCCCGCGGCTCAACCCAGCTGCGCGCGCGGCCGCAGCGCCGCCACCTCAGGCCACGGGCGCGTGTTGACGACCGCGTCGGCGCTCAGCCACGCCCGCCGCGCGGTGGCCACCCCGTAGTGCGCGACCTCGAAGCCGCCGACCCGGTGGGCGTCGCAGTCGATCACGATCCCGATCCCGGCCCGAGCCGCCGCGCGGGCGTGGACGTCGTTGAGGTCGCGGCGGTCGGGGCTGGCGTTGATCTCGAGCATCGTGCCGGTCGCCACCGCCGCCTCCACGACCGCCGGGAAGTCGAATGCGTAGGGCGCCCGGCGCTCGATCTTGCGGCCCGACAGATGGCCGATCACGTCGACCAGGGGATTGGAGATCGCCCGCACGATCCGGGCGGTCATCGCGGTCGCGTCCATCGCGAACGACGAGTGCACCGACGCCACCACCCAGTCCAGCGCGGCGAGCGTCGCGTCGTCGTAGTCGAGCGAGCCGTCGGGCAGGATGTTGACCTCGGAGCCCGCCAGCAGGGTGATCCCGCCGACCTCGTCTGACCCCGACAGCGAGCGGATCCGCGCGATCTGCTCCTGCAGCCGGGCCGCCGAGACCTCGTTTCCGAACCCGAACGAGGCCGAGTGGTCGGTGATCGCCAGGTACTCATAGCCGGCGTCGCGGGCGGCGAGCGCCATCTCCTCGATCGACGCGGTCCCGTCCGACGCGTCGGTGTGCGAGTGCAGATCGCCGCGCAGGTCGGCGACGGTGATCAGCTGCGGCAGCGTGCCGGTGGCCGCGGCCTCCAGCTCGCCCCGGTTCTCGCGCAGCTCGGGCTCGATGTACTGCAGGCCGAGCAGCGCGTAGACCTCCTCCTCGCGCTCGCAGCGGTGCGTCTGACCGGTGGCGTCGTCGAGCACCCCGTACTCCGAGACGTGCAGGCCCTTGCGCACGGCGGCCTCGCGCAGCGCGATGTTGTGCTCCCGGGAGCCGGTGAAGTGCTGCATGAGGTTGCCGAACTGATCGGGGGCGACGATCCGCACGTCGACCTTGACGCCGGTGTGGGTGCGCAGGCGCACGCCCGACTCGCTGGGGTTCTGGGCCGCCTCGACGAGGTCGAGCGCCGCCGCCGCCCGGGCGAGCGCGAGCGGGTCGGTGGCGGTGGCGATCACGTCGAGGTCCTTGACGCTGTCGGTCATCCGCCGCGCCGATCCGGCCAGCTCCACCCGCGCGGCCGCGGGGTGCGCCCGGAGGGCGTTGATCAGCTGCTCGCCGACCGCCAGCGCGCGGTTGAGCACGACGCGCGCGCCGGGGGCGCCGTCGTCGCCCGCGGCGGTCGCCCGGGACCCGGCCACCGCGGCCAGGATCGTCTCCTCGGCCTTGGGACCGAAGCCCTTGAGCGCGCGGATCCGCTGCGCGGCGGCGGCCTCCTCCAGCGCCGCCGGCGAGTCGATCGACAGCTCCTCGAACAGCCGCCGGGCGCGTTTGGGCCCCAGCCCGGGCAGCCGCGTGATCTCCAGCAGGCCGGGCGGGAACTTGGCGCGCAGCTTGACCGCGGCCGGGATCGCCCCGTCGTCGGCGAGCGCGAGCACCTTCTCCTGGATCGTGGCGCCGATCCCGGGCAGCTCGGTCGCGCGGCCCTCGCGGGCCAGGGCGGTCACCGACACCGGCGCGTCGCGGACCGCCTTGGCGGCGTTGCGGTAGGCGGCGATGCGATGGATGATCGCGCCGTCGAGCTCGTACAGATCCCCGAGCTCGTCGAGCGCGGCGGCGATCTCGGACGGCTCCGACGGCGTCTGGACGCGCCTGGAGCCACCCGCTCGCCCTCACGGACCACCAGTACGATCGGGGCGAGCGGGCGGCCCCAGCCACGCCCAGCCACTCGCCGGATTCCGCCACTACATTCGTCGCGGACCCTTAGGACAGCGCTGCGCGCCCCGCGCGGGCGGCGCGCCGACCGCCCGCGCTATACTTTTTGAAGCAAGACGAGAGACAGGAGAACCAAGATGTCAGGCCCGGTCACAGACGTAACCGACAACAACTTCCAAGCTGAGGTCATCGAGTCCGACGTTCCCGTGCTCGTGGACTTCTGGGCGCCGTGGTGCGGCCCGTGCCGCCGCGTGTCGCCGATCGTGGAGGAGATCGCCACCGAGCGCGGCGAGAAGCTGAAGGTGGTCAAGCTCAACATCGACGACAACCAGCAGACGGCGATCAAGTTCAACGTGATGTCGATCCCGACGCTGATGCTGTTCAA
>JBELAG010000307.1:0-7390 GCA_049509055.1 Solirubrobacteraceae bacterium | reverse complement strand
GTGCTGCTCACTGCGATTTGTGGGCGTACCCGACCTCGTGGAGGGCATCGCCGATCTCGCCGAGGATCGCCGGGTCGTCGATCGTCGCCGGGACGTTGAAGTCCTCGCCGTCGGCGATCTTGCGCATCGTCGCGCGCAGGATCTTCCCCGACCGCGTCTTGGGCAGCCGGTCGACGACGATCGCGGTCTTGAACGCCGCCACCGCGCCGATCTGGTCGCGCACCAGCTTGACGACCTCCTTGACGATCTCGTCGTGCGGGCGGTCGACCCCGGACTTCAGGACGAGCAGGCCGAACGGGAGCTGGCCCTTGAGCTGGTCGGCGGGGCCGATCACGGCACACTCGGCGACGTCGTGATGGCGGGCCATGACCTCCTCGATCGCGCCGGTCGAGAGGCGGTGGCCGGCGACGTTGATGATGTCGTCGGTCCTGGCCATCACGTAGACGTAGCCCGACTCGTCGATGAAGCCGGCGTCCGCGGTCTCGTAGTAGCCCGGGAAGGCCGACAGATAGGTGTTGCGGAAGCGATCGTCGGCGTTCCACAACGTCGGGGTCGCCCCCGGAGGCATCGGCAGCTTGACGACGAGGGCTCCGGTCTCGCCCCGCTTGGCTTCGTGGCCGTCGCTGTCGACCACGCGCAGATCCCAGCCCGGCGTCGCGCGGGTCGGCGAGCCGGGTTTGACCGGCAGCATCTCGATCCCGATGCAGTTGGCGGCGATCGCCCAGCCGGTCTCGGTCTGCCACCAGTGGTCGATCACCGGGACGTGGAGCTGCTCCTCCGCCCAGCTGAGGGTCTCGGGATCGCAGCGCTCACCGGCAAGGAACAGCGTGCGGAAGTGCGAGAGGTCATAGCGATGGATGTGCTCGCCCTCGGGGTCCTGCTGGCGGATGGCGCGGAAGGCGGTCGGCGCGGTGAACAGCGTGCTCACGCCGTGCTCCTGGATGACTCGCCAGAACGCTCCGGGGTCCGGCGTCCCGACCGGCTTGCCCTCGTAGAGCACGGTCGTGCAGCCATGCAGCAGGGGCGCGTAGACGATGTAGGAGTGACCGACGACCCAGCCGACGTCCGAGGCCGCCCAGTAGACCTCGCCCGGCTCCACGCCGTAGATGTGCTGCATCGACCACTTCAGCGCCACGGCATGGCCGCCGTTGTCGCGCACGACGCCCTTCGGGTTGCCGGTCGTGCCCGACGTGTAGAGGATGTAGAGCGGGTCGGTGGCCTCGACGGGGACGCAATCGACCGGCTCGGCGTCCGCCATGGCCTGCGCCCACGAGACGTCTCGGCCCGGCACAAGCTCCGCCTCGAGCTGCGGGCGCTGCACGATGATGCAGCATTCGGGCTTGTTCTCGACCAGCTCGATCGCGCCGTCGAGCAGCGGCTTGTACGCGATCAGCCGGCCCGGCTCGACCCCGCACGATGCCGAGACGACGACCTTGGGCCGCGCGTCCTCGATCCGGCCCGACAGCTCGTGGGCGGCGAATCCGCCGAACACGACCGAATGGATCGCCCCGATCCTGGCGCACGCCAGCATCGCAATCGCCGCTTCGGGAATCATCGGCATGTAGATGACGACCCGGTCGCCGCGCTCCACGCCGTGTGCGGCGAGCGCGCCGGCGAACGTCGCCACGGCGTCGCGCAGTTCGCGATAGGTGTAGGTCGCGCTGGTGCCGGTGATCGGCGAGTCGTAGATGAGGGCCGCCTGGTCCGCCCGTCCGCGCTCGACGTGGCGGTCCAGCGCGTTGTAGCAGGTGTTCATCTGCCCCCCGACGAACCACCGATAGAACGGCGCGCGAGAGTCATCGAGCACCTTGTCCCAGGGCTTGACCCAGTCGATGTCGGCGGCGGCCTCCGCCCAGAACTCCTCCGGCTGCTCGAGCGAGCGGCGGTAGACCTCCGCCGACCGCCCGGGCTGCGGCTCGTCAGCGGTTTGCGGAATGACTGAAGCCGTCATGTATCTCTCCTCGGGGACACTCGTGAACTGCGGTCATCACTCGGACCACACCTGGGCTCACCCTGAGCCTCGGCGGCTATTCAGTAAACCGGATCAATCCGCATTAATGCTCGGGCGACTACCCATCGGCCCCCTCGGTCAGCCAAGGTAGTGACCCGGGTGATGCCCGGTGGCGGCCGCGCCGGCGGACGCCAGGTGCTCGCGATGCAGCCGCTCGGCGATGAGGCCTCGCACCTCGCGCTGTCCGGGCTTCTCCCAGCGAACGAAGCACAGCCCGGTCCCCTGCTCGGTCTGATGCGCCACGCGGGCGCGACCGGCATAGGCGAAGTCGGGGCCGGCCAGCTTGAACGCCGCGACGTCTCCCACGTCGAGCGTGCCGCCGTCGATCAGCATGCCCCCCTCGGACAGGTTCAGCACACGATGGGGCGCGTCCTTGGCCACCGAGGTGAGGGTCGCCGACAGGTCCTCGGTGAAGGTGCTCCGGGGATGAATTCGCATGTACGACATCAGAGGTCCTCCAGAATCGAAGTGGACCGTGGCCGCCGGTCTCGGAGATTGCCGCGGGAGATCAACCGCAGGTTCTGCCCTGCGTGACGTTGTGTCACGGCGGCGCGCCGAGCGGTTGCGCGGCGCGCCAACGTGGGATCCTGCGTCGCAAAGCGGTGCACAATCGCGTGTGTCCGGCTCGGCAACTCCGTTGAGCGGAAGACAACGATTCATTGTTGCGCTTCTCGCTCGCAATTGCGAGCTACTCGCGCGTTCGCGAGGCCGGATCGGCCGGCTCAGGCCAGGAGCGCGAGCTTGGCGGCGCGCGACAGGCGCTTGATCCGCGCCTCCTCTCGGCGGGCGGCGGTGCGGTCGGACATCGGCAGCGCGAGCACCAGCTCGACCGGCAGCCGGCTGGCGGTGTAGCGGCTGGCGGTGCCGGCCCGGTGCCGCGCGACCCGGCGCTCGAGATCGGTCGTCCAGCCGGTGTAGAGCGAGTCGTCGCGGCAGCGCAGCAGATAGACCCAGGCTTCGTGCGCCATCGCCGCAGTAGCTTCGCCGGCCGCCCGCCCGGCCCTGCCCGCTCGCCGGCGCGGTGGGCGTCAGCGGCCGGGCCGCCCGGGGGCGGTTCTCGGCCGTCCGATCGCCGGGGCGGTGAGCTCGCCGGCGGGGGTGGGCCGTCCGAGGTGGTAGCCCTGGGCGTAGTCGACGCCCATCGCGCGCAGCTCGTCCATCGTTTCGGAGTCGCCGACGAACTCGGCCACGGTCTTCTTGCCCATGCTGCGCCCGACGCGTGCCATCGCCTCCACGAGAATCCGGTCGTTGGGGTTGCCGAGCATGTCGCGGACGAACTCCCCGTCGATCTTGATGTGGCTGTACGGCAGGTGCTTGAGGTGCACGAAGGAGCCGAAGCCGGTGCCGAAGTCGTCGAGCGCGAGTCCGCATCCGAGGCTCTGCAACCGGCGCCCGAAGCGCTCGGCCACCTCCAGGCGCGAGATCGCCGTCGACTCGGTCACTTCGAAGATCAGCTGTTCGGCGGCGACGCCGTGGCGATCGAGCAGGCGATCGAGCATGTCCAGCAGCCCGGGGTCGTTGAGCGACGCGGCCGACAGGTTGATCGCGATCGTCGCGCCGCGCGGCAGCTCGCCCGAGGCCAGGGCTCTGATCACCCGCCGGATCACCCACCGGTCGATCGCCGGCATCAGGCCGTAGCGCTCGGCGATCGAGAGAAACCTGCCGGGCTCGACGAGCTCGCCGGGCCGGTCCGCCATCCGGATCAGCGCCTCATAGCGGCCGTCGGAGCCGTCGGCGAGGTCGATGATCGGCTGGTAGTGCAGGACGAACAGATCGTCTTGGAGCGCGTTGCGAATCCGGTGTGACCAGTTCAGGCGCGTGCTCGCCCGGTCGCGGCTGCCGTCGTCGGAGTTGTAGATCGCGTACCGATCGCGCCCGGTCTCCTTCGCCTGGTACATGGCGAGGTCAGCCGCGGCCAACAGCGTGTTCTCGTCGTAGGGCTCGCCCGCCTGGACGGCGACGAGCCCGATCGAGGCCGATACGCTCAGCTGGCGCCCGGCGCTCTCGATCCGCAGGCCGGCGAGGGTGCTCACCAGCTCACGCGCCACGGTGGTGGCCGCCTCGGCGCCGGCGTTGGGCAGCAGGATCGCGAACTCGTCGCCCCCCAGCCGGGCGACGACATCGCTGTCGCGCAGGCGCGAGCGCAGGCCCTCGGCCGCGGCGCGGATGATCTGATCGCCGACCCGGTGACCGAGCGTGTCGTTGATGTACTTGAAGTGATCGAGGTCGACCATCAGCAGCGCCAGGTCGCCTCCGTAGCGAGCCTGCCGGCACAGGTGCGACGAGATCTCGCGGCCGAGCGTGCGGCGGTTGACCAGCCCGGTGAGGGCGTCGTGGTCGGCGAGGTGGCGCAACTCGTGCTCGTGGCTCTTGCGCTTGGTGATGTCCTGCACGTGGGTGACGATGTGCGTCGGGCTTCCGTCGGCGCCCGGCACCACCGCCGAGGAGATCTGCGCCCAGAGGATCGATCCGTTCGCCCGGACGTAGCGCTTCTCGAACTCGCAGCTGCGCAGCGTCGCGCCGGCGAGCAGCTGCCGGAGGATGCCCGCGTCGACGTCGAGATCGTCGGGGTGGGTCAGGTCCCGGAAGGTCCTGGTCAGCAGTGCGGCACGGGGGTATCCCGTCATCTCGCACAGCCGGTCGTTGACGCGCAGCAGGTGGCCGTCGGGCGCCGCCAGCGCGATCCCGATCGGCGAGTGGTCGATCGTCGTGCGAAACAGCTCCTCGGCGGCGCGCAGGCGATCCTCGGCGATCCGGCGGGCGCTGACGTCGCGCAGCGACGCGGTGAACAGCGGGCCGGCCTCGGTCGCAGTCGTTGCCAGCGCGATCGACACCGCCACCTCGCTGCCATCCTTGCGCAGCACGCACAGGTCGCGGCCGATCGGCAGCGACGTGTCGCCTCCAGCGGCCGCAAACAGCGCGCGATGCGCCCGGTGCACGGACCGCTGCGCCTCGGGGACGAGCAGCTCGACGGACCGTCCGGTGAGCTCGTCGCGGGGGTAGCCGAGCAGCCGCTCGGCCTGGGCGTTGATCGTCACGATCGAGCCCGCGCCATCGACGACCACCAGCGCGTCCGGGGCGCCGTCGAACAGCAGGCCGTCACGGCCCGCGTCGGTGGGCGAGCGCTTGAACTCGCCGGACGAGGACGGTCGCATGCCTCGTGCTTCGGCCGATCGCCCCTCCAGCTTGAGCGGCCGGCTACGCGTACTCGTCGACGGCGACGCCCCCGTTGATCGAATCGGCGATCGAGCTGCCGTATCCGGTCACGCCGGCGCCCGACAGGGCGGCGCCCAGGCCCTGACCGGACTGCAGCTGGCGCAGGAGCGTCTGCGGGTCGGTGCCGAGCATCGTGGCCAGGAGCGAGAGGTTGCTCTTGGCCTGAGGGCTGGAGCCGAGGTAGGTCGACGTCGCCTCGCTGCCGGCATCCGGCGTCGCTGCCGGCCTCGCGGCCGCGCCCGACTTGCCGGCCGCGGGACCGTCGCTCCCGGCCGGCGTCGGCGCGCTGTCCGCGGGCACGGCGGAGCCCTGTGCGCGCCCGTACTGCAGGGCGGCGGCTTTGATGGCGTCTATGCCCATGCGAATCACCCGTCTAGTCGAGGTCTGCTTGGTCATCGACGAGGCCAGGGCGGCGCTTGAGTCGGCGCGGACGCGTCTGGACGCATCCGCGAGCGGGGAGTGCTTCGCCTTCCAGGCCCGCCGGGTGCCGCATTCGGGCTGCGGGCGCTGGGCTTCACGCTCGTCAACCAGGCCAACAACCACTCGCTCGACTGCGGCGCCGCTGGACGCGCGCAGACGGTCGCCGCGCCGCGCGCGGCGGGAATCGCCCACACCGGGTTCCCCGGCGAGATCACCGTCCTGCGAGTCCACGGCCTGCGCGTGGCGTTCCTCGGCTTCGCGCCGTATCCCTATGACGCCGAGCTCTCGACGTTCCTGCGGCGCAGGCGCTGGTCAGGCGGGCGCGGCGGCGGGCGGCGATCGTCGTCGTCATCATCCACGCCGGAGCGGAGGGACCCGGCGCGCTCCACGTGCCGTACGGACCGCTGTACTACCTCGGGGAGGATCGCGGCGACGCGCGCGCGTTCGCCCACGCGGTGATCGACGCCGGGGCGTCGATCGTGCTCGGCTCGGGGCCGCACGTGATCCGCGGTGTGGAGCGCTACCGCGGGCGGATGGTCGCCTACTCGCTGGGCAACTTCGTCGGGTACCACACGCTCGGCGGCGGTGGCGTGCTCGACGAGAGCGCGATCCTGCGGGTGACGCTCGCTCCCGGCGGGCGCGTGCTGGCGGCCGACTGGATCTCGATCAGCTTGGCCGACGGGCTGCCGCGCCCGGACCCGACCGGCGCGAGCGCGAAGCTCGTCGCGACGCTCTCGCGCGAGGACTTTCCCCACGACCACTTCGAGATCGGCCCGGGCGGGCTCTTCCGGCTCCCCCGCGGCCCGGCGGCCCGGCGGCCCGGCCCTGCGCGCCAGCGTCAGGCCGCGGAATCCGGAGGCGGGCCGGCGGGATCGACGAGCTCGAGCGCGCCGAACCCGGGAACCGGGCCGTCCATCAGGAACATCTCGATCGTGAGGTCGGGTTCGACGTGGGCCTGGCTGAGGAAGGCGAGCACCTTGCGGCCGGTCAGCTCCTCGATCATCGAGGTGTACCGCGCCTTCATCAGCTGCTGGAAGTCACGGCGCATCTCCAGCACGCGTTCGGGCTGGCCGCCCTCCATCATCGTGCGCTCGATCGCGGTGAAGCCGTCGGTGAGGACGCAGACGATCAGGTTGTCGAGCACGTAGGTCTTGGCGCGGATCGGACCGCGGCCGTAGTGCTCGCGCATGAAGGCGACGATCCGATTGGTGATCTCGGCCATCAGCCTCCCGCCGCCCAGCGGGGAATCGGCGGTGCTGGCCTCGCCGCTCACGTCTCGCCCTCGTGTGTCGGTGCTGTCGTGCTCACTCGTGCTACGGATGCCGCGTTCGTGCTGACTGGCCCGTCCGGCGGGGCGCTCTGGTGATCGGGGCGTGTGCCGGCGAGCGCAGGTCAGATGCTACTCACGAGGACGACGGCGTGCTCGACGCTGCGGCCGGAGATCTACGCTTCGCCGGTGTCCGCAGACGGTTCGCCGACGTTCGACGAGGAGCTGCTGCTGTGGCTCGGGGACGAGCCACCCAACGTCCGTCTCGCCGACGCCGAGCGCGTCCGGGAGATCGCCGCTGAGTTCGCCCGCGGCTTCGGCGCGCTGGCGGGCGTCACGCGCGCGGTCACGGTGTTCGGATCGGCGCGGACCGCGCGCGAGCATCCCGATTACGCGCTGGTGCGCGAGGTGGCCGCGACGCTCGGCCGCGCCGGGTACGCGATCGTGACCGGCGGCGGCCCCGGACTGATGGAGGC
>JBELAG010000306.1:0-7405 GCA_049509055.1 Solirubrobacteraceae bacterium | reverse complement strand
CTGCGCGCGATCTGGGGCGACAGCGCCTACCGCGACCCGCGGGCGATCGACGTCCACATTCGCCATCTCCGCGAGAAGCTCGAGCCCGAGCCCGAGAAGCCGCGCTTCATCCTCACCGTCCGCGGCGCGGGCTACCGCCTCCGAGGTCCATAGTGGGGGTGCGCTCGCTGCCTGGCCGCGGCGCCTTCGGTCTCCGCGGCCGGATCGTCGGCGCGGTGCTGTTCACCACCGTCGCCACGCTGGCCGTCGCCGCGCTCGCCCTGCTCGGCCCGCTGGAGCAGAGCCTGCACAACGCCGAGCGCACGACGTTGCAGAAGGACCTCGACCGCAAGACCGTGAGCCAGTTCACGGGGCTGGAGCTCGGCCGGCTGGTCACCTCGGCGCGCGCTCGCAGCCAGCTGTCGCGGGCCCGGACCCAGCTTCAGGACCGGATCGGCGCCACCGTCAGCGTGTGGGGCTATCCGGGCGTCAACGGCGCCGACAGCGAGGCGCTGACGACGATCGACGACGACGGCGGCTACGGCGACGTGGCAACGGCGTTTCGCACCGGCCGCCCCCGGTACACGTTCGCATCGATCGACGGCCGCGAGTACGCCCGGGCGGCGATCCCGTTTCAGGACGGCGGCCTGCGCTACGTACTGGCGGTGCGCAAGCCCACCGACGAGATCGCCGGCGCGGTCGCCGTCGTTCGCCGCGCGTTCCTGGACGCCGTGCTCGCCGGGCTGGCACTGACGCTGATCCTCGGGATCCCACTGTCGGCGCGGCTCGTGCGACGGCTGCAGCGCCTGCGCCAGGCGGCGCTCGAGCTCACCCACGAGGGGCCGGGCGTCAAGCTCCCAGTCGATCGCGCGCGCGACGAGGTCGGCGATCTCGCGCGGTCGCTGGCCACGATGCAGCAGCGGCTGCGACAGCAGGAGGAGGCCCGGCGGGCGTTCGTGGCCACCGCGTCGCACGAGCTGCGTACCCCGTTGACATCGCTGGATGGGATGCTCGAACTGCTCGACGACGATCTTCGCTACGAGCAGCCCGACCTCGACGACGCGCGCGCCCTGGTCGTCCGCGCCCGGGCGCAGTCGCGGCGCCTCGGCCGGCTGGCCGCCGATCTGCTCGACCTGTCGCGGATCGATGCGCAGATCGACCTGCGCTCCGAGCCCGTGGAGCTCGGAGAGCTGGGGCGCGCGGTGCTGGCCGAGTTCGAGCTCGGCACCCACGAGCGCGATGTCGCCACCGCCCTGGTGGGGCCCGACACGCCGGTGTGGGCGCTCGGCGATCCGGGCAGCATCGCCCGAGTGCTGCGGATCCTGCTCGACAACGCCGTTCGCTTCAGCCCTCCAGGCTCGACGATCACCGTCGGGCTGCGGCAGGCGGCGCTGGTGGGGGTGAGCGTCAGCGACCAGGGTCCCGGGGTGCCGGGCGACGAGCGCGACGCGATCTTCCTGCGGTTCCATCGCGGACGCGAGACCGGCGGGCAGGGGGGCTTCGGTCTCGGGCTGGCGATCGGCCGCGAGCTCGCCGAGCGCATGGGCGGGGCGCTGGTGCTCGAGGACGCCGCCGGGTCGGGCGCGACCTTCCGGCTCGATCTCCCGCCCGCCGCCCCGCCCGCCGACGACGCCGTCGACGGGGAGTGGCCGGCGCCGGAGCCCGTGCCGGCCGCCACGCGGTCCGGGCGCCGGAGCGCCGGCTCGTGACCGCCGCGGGCCCCGGCCGCACCGCAGGCGCCGCGGTCAACTGACAGCATCAACTGCCGTGGAACACAATCTGATGCAGGCCACGCTCGCCGTCGACGAGCACCACTGGTGGTACCGGGGCCGCCGGCGGATCATCCGCTCCGAGCTCGACCAGCTGCCGCTGCCGGCCGACCCGTGCGTGCTCGACGCCGGCTGCGGCTCGGGACGCACCCTCCAGGAGCTGACGCACTACGGCGACGTGCACGGCATCGAGCTCAACGAGCACGCCGCCGAGGTGGCGCGCGCCCGGGGGCTCGGCGAGGTGCGCATCGGGCGCCTGGAGGAGCTGCCCTGGCAGGACGGCACCTTCGACCTGATCACCTGCCTCGACGTGATCGAGCACACGCCCGACGACCGGGCGGCGCTGACCGAGCTGCGCCGTGTCTGCCGTCCCGGCGGCTGGCTGCTGGTGACCGTGCCGGCCTACCAGGCGCTGTGGTCGCTGCACGACGAGGCCAATCACCACTATCGCCGGTATTCGCGCCGCTCGCTGCGGGCCGCCGCGCTCGCCGCCGGATGGACCGTCGCCCGGATGAGCTCGTTCAACAGCGTGCTCCTGGCCCCGGCGGCCGCGGTGCGCGTGACCCAGCGGCGGCTCGGGGTGCACAACGGGTACACCAACGACCTGGCGCTGGGCCCCGCGTGGCTCAACGAGGTGCTCGAACGGCCGCTGTCGCTGGAGGCGGCGTGGCTGCGCCGCGGCCACACCCTCCCCGTCGGGCTGTCGCTGATGGCGGTGCTGCGCCGGTCGCCCGCCGGCTCGTGACGGCGCCCGCCGGCCGCGGGAACCGGGGCTGATGCTCGCCGTCGGCGCGATCATCAGCGTCTCCAGCAGCCTCGGCTATCTGCTGCCGGCGATCATCGGGCTGGAGTCGCTGGGCCTGCCCTCCCCGGGCGAGACCGCGCTCGTGCTCGCCGCCGTTCTCGCCAGCCAGGGCAAGCTGCAGATCTGGCTGGTGATCCTGATCGGCGTCAGCTCGGCGATCGCCGGCGACAACATCGGCTATCTGCTCGGGCGGCGGTTCGGCCGCGAGGTACTCGAGGCGCCGGGACCGTTTCACCGCCGCCGGGTGGAGGTGATCGGGGCCGGCGACCGCTTCTTTGAGCGGCACGGGCCGAAGGCCGTCTTCTTCGCGCGCTGGATCGCGCTCGTGCGCTTCGCCGCCGCGTGGCTGGCCGGGATCAACGCGATGCGGTTCCGGCAGTTCTTCTTCTGGAACGCGCTCGGCGGGATCAGCTGGGGCGTGACCTACGGCCTGGTCGGCTACTTTGCGGGCAACGCCGCCGCCGACGCGATCTCGACGTTCGGGATCTACGCCGCGGTCGCGCTCGCGCTCGCGTTCATCGTCTACGTCACGATCAAGCTCCGCCGTCGCGACCGCGCCCCGTCGCCCGACGAGGAGTGACCGGAACGGGCGCGGCGCTCAGGACCGGGGCGCGTCGAGCTCCAGCGCGCAGGAGTTGATGCAGTAGCGCTGGCCGGTGGGATGCGGGCCGTCGTCGAAGACATGGCCCAGATGGCCGCCGCAGCGCCGGCACAGCACCTCGGTCCGCCGCATGCCGTAGCTGGTGTCGTCGCGCAACTCGACGTTCTCGGCCACAGCGGGCTCATAGAAGCTCGGCCAGCCGGTGCCCGACTCGAACTTCGTGTCCGACGAGAACAGCTCGGCGCCGCATCCCGCGCAGCGGTACGTGCCGTCGGCCTTGACGTCGACGTAGGCGCCGGTGAAGGGCCGTTCGGTGCCATGCTCGCGCAGGATCTCGTACTGCTCCGGGGTCAGGCGCGCGCGCCACTGCTCGTCGGTGAGGCTCAGCTGTCGTTCGGTATCCATGGGGGTGACGTTAGCGTGCTGCTCAGCGCTTGAGCATCTCCAGGATCAGGCTCGACCACGCGAAATCCCGGGCCCCCATGCCGGCCCCGGTGCGTGGGTTGTAGTACTCGCGCAGGTCGCCGCCGGCGACGGCGCTCACCAGCCTGCGGGCCAGCTCGGCGGCCTGCGGCGCGTACCCGAGGCGGGTCAGTCCCAGCCAGCACAGCCAGGCGGTGTTGACCCAGGTGGGCCCGCGCCAGTAGCGGCGCTGGCCGAGCGCGCCGGCGTCGCGCAGCGAGAAGCTCGGGTCGTCGGCCGACACCGACGGCGGCGCGACCTCGGTCCAGAACCGCTGCCGGTGGAGCAGGTGCTCCTCCACGAGCCGGCGTCCGATCGCCTCGGGGAGGTCGGGCAGGGCGAGCGGCGTCAGCGCGGCGATCGTCGTCGCCGGCGACCGGCGGGGCTCCGGGCGGGCGACGGGCATGAACAGGCCGCGCTGCTCGTCGTAGGTGCGCTCGATCAGCGCCGGGGTCAGCGACGGCAGGCCGAGGGCGAGCCGGGAGAGGTTGTAGAGCACGTTGGTCGCCACCTCGCAGCACACCGGGCCGCCCGCCGCCACGACCCGCCGGGCGTCGTAGCCGAGCCGGCGGTTGCGGCGCACGAGCATCACGAAGCCGGGCAGGCCGTGCGCGCGGCGTCCCCAGACCGCGTCGAACTGGGTGGAGGCGTCCATCCCGCTCTCGTCGGGCTGGACGATCCACAGCAGGCCGTCGCCGTCGAGGTCGCGATGCTCGGCCAGCCACTGCATGTGCGCGACGATCCGCGGCTCCCGCGCCGGGTCTCCGACCGCCAGCCGCCATGCCCACGCCAGCAGCGGCGGCTGGATGCTGGCGGTCATCGTGGCGTCGGGGGAGGCGACGTTGTAGGTGAGCCTGCGGCTCGTGGTCAGCGGCTCGTTCCAGAAGATCGTGTGCCCGATGAACCCGTCCGGCGCCGCGGCCGCCAGCAGCGACTCGAGCTCGCGCCGGGAATGGCCGGGATCGATGTTGCGCCACGCGATCGCGTGGAAGCAGGAGTCCCAGTACCACTGCCAGGGGTAACGTGTGGGGCTCGGACAGGTGTAGGCGAACGGCACGCCGTCCGACGCGCGCCGTCCCTCGCGCCAGTTCGCGCGCAACACGGCCTCGCTGCGCGTGCGCACCAGATCGCCGAGAGACTCAGTCACCATCGCCGAGCCCATCCTGCCACCTACGGCGGGAATCGAACTCCAAAACGTGATCACGACCACCACCAGCCGGCCGGGGCAAGCAATCGACGGCTCCGGGCCGTGATCCTCGTCGCGCTGGCGGTGGTGCTCGCCACCGGCTCCGGGATCGTCTGCGAGCGCCGCTTCACATCGGCCCGCGTGGCGGCGGGGCGCCTGCTGAGCCTGATGCTCTACGTGCTGGTCCCGTTCGTCTCGTTCGTCAACATCGCTCACCTCCGGGTCACCCTGGCCGGCGGGGTCGGCCTCGGCTTCGCGTGGTCGATGGTGGCCACCGTCGGCCTGCTGGCGTGGGCGATCGGGCGCTTCGGACTGCACCTTCCCGCCAACCGGCTGGGGGCGATGATCTGCGCCGTCGTCGTGGTCAACACCGGCTACCTCGGACTGCCGATGACGGTCGCCCTGCTGCACTCCGGGGAGCTGGCCTCCGCGGTGGCCTACGACCAGCTGATCAGCGGCCCGTCCCTGTTCCTGATCGGCTTCGGCGTGGGCGCCGCCTTCGGCAACGTGGCCACCAGCGGCCGCGCGCGGGTGAAGACGTTCTTCGTCCGCAATCCTCCCCTGATCGCGGTGATCGCGGGCCTGATCGCGCCGTCGTCGCTGGCGCCGGCGCCGCTGCCGGCGATCTCGCACGACGTCGTCGCCGCCCTGCTGGTGTTCGGGTTCTTCGCCGTCGGCGTCTACCTCTCCTCCGAGCGCCGCGAGGACGCGGCTCCGTTGCTGGAGCGCCCCGACCGGCCGGTGCTGACCGCCATCGGCCTGCGGATGGCGACCGCGCCGCTGATCCTCCTCGGGCTCTCGACGCTGATCGTCCGCGTTCCGTCCGCCTACCTCCTGCAGGCGGCGATGCCGACCGGGATCAGCTCCTTGATCGTCGGCAACGCGTACGGGCTCGATCAGCGCCTGATCGCGACGATCATCGTCTGGAGCACGGCGATCGCGCTGGTCGGAGGGCTGGTCGTCGCGGCCCTGTGAACCGCCGCGCCGCCGGTGTCGACACGCGCCGGCCGAGCCCGCTCAGCGCGGCGTCAGCGCTGACGCGTAGGCCGCGGCCAGCCGGGGCGCGACCGCCCCGGGCGCGGTGACCGCGCGCGCTCGCGCGAGCGCCTGCGCGGGCGCGGCCGGATCCGAGCGCAGCCGGGTGATCGCCGCGGCGAGCGCGGGCGCGTCTCCGGGCGCCGCCAACCACTCTGCGGGCACGAGCTCGGGCAGCGCGCCGACGCGCGAGCCGGCGACGGGCAGTCCGGCCGCCATCGCCTCGGCCGCCGCCAGCCCGAAGCTCTCGGCCGACAGCGACGGGACGAGGGCGATCGACGCGGTCATCCGCAGGGCATGCAGCGCGTCGCGCTCGAGGGCGCCCGCGAACGTCACCGACGGATGATCGTGCTCCAGGCGCCGGCGCTCGGGCCCGTCGCCGGCGACGACGAGCGCAACGCCGGCGATCGCGCACGCGTCGATCGCGACCTCGATTCCCTTCTCGGCCACGAGCCGGGCGGCGACCACCGCGGGCCCGCCAGGCCGCGCCGCCGGTGCATCGAGCAGCTCCCGGGTGACGTGCGGGATCACGAAGGTGCGGCGCAGCGGCGCGCCGAGAGCAAGCAGCCGCTCGTGGGCGAACCGGCTCGGGACGACGAAGGCGTCGGCCTCGCGCGCCAGCCGGCGCTGCCACAGCGCCAGCCCGGCTCCGTAGGCCGCTGCCTCCAGCGCCGAGCCACGGCAGTTGTGCACGATCCCGGGGAGCGTGTGGCGCCCGTGGCAGCGAGTGCACTCGGCGCCGTCCCGGAAGCACACGCCGACCGCGCAGACCATCCGGTACTGGTGGAGGTGAAGGACCACACGCGCGCCCGCCTGGCGGGCGGCCGCCAGCGCGCGCCAGCCGAAGGTCGGGTGGAGGTTGTGGGCGTGCACGATGCGGGCCCGCGTCGCCCTCACCGCGGCGGCGACCTGCTCGGGCCGGAGTCCGCCGCCGATCAGGCCGGCCGCCGCCGCGGCCCGGCCGACCGACCCCGATCGCCGCTCCAGAAGCTCGGCCTCCTCGCCGAGGTGCTCGCGTACGAGCCAGATCAGATCCTCGACCGCGCGCTCCTCGCCGCCGGCGGCGCGATAGCGACTGTGGATGTGGAGGATCACCGGTGCGGTGTCAGCAGAATGTCAGTGGATGGCCAGGTCGGTCGTAACGTCCGGTCTACTATGCAGTACTGTGTCGCCCTCCCGCGGGGTAGACGAGCATCGAGCGTGAAGCCAATCACTGAGATCGACGACGCCCGACTCGTCAAAGGGCTCGCCCACCCGTTGCGCATCCACATCCTGCGCGTGCTCGACAGCCGCGTGGCGAGTCCCAGCGAGATCGCGTCCGAGATCAACGCGCCGCTCGGCAACGTCAGCTACCACGTCCGCTTCCTCGCCCGCGTCGGCCTGATCGAACTGGCCGGCACCGAGCCGCGGCGCGGCGCGGTCGAGCACTACTACCGCGCGGTGGGGCGGATTCACGTGAGCGACAAGGCGTGGGCGCAGGTGCCGCAGCTCGTCAAGGACGCGCTGCTCAGCTCCACCCTCGGCCAGATCGGCCGCCGGATCGCCGACGCGGCGCCCAACGGCGGCTT
>JBELAG010000305.1:0-8882 GCA_049509055.1 Solirubrobacteraceae bacterium | reverse complement strand
GACTCGGCGAGCTTGCGCACCTCCTCGGCGACGACCGCGAATCCGCGCCCCTGCTCGCCCGCGCGGGCGGCCTCGATCGCGGCGTTGAGCGCGAGCAGGTTGGTCTGATCGGCGATCGCGGCGATCTCGCCCGTGAGCGCCACGCCCTCCGCGGCCACCGTGCTGGCCCGCGTCGACAGCTCGACCGCCTCGACGGTGACCTCGCGAACCCGGTGGACCATGCTCATCTGCTCCTCGGCGCCGGCGGCGACGCCGTTGCTCGCCCGAGCGATCTGCTCGATCGCGGACCCGGTCTGCTGGGAGGCGGCGGACATGTCCTGCGAGGAGCCCGCGACCTGGCCGGCGGTCGATGAGATCTGGCGGATCATCGCCGCCAGGCCGTCGCGCATGCTGTTGTAGGAGTGCAGCCCGCCCTGGGCCTGCCCGAGCATCTTGTTGAAGACCTCGCCCAGCTCGCCCAGCCGGGCCCCGGGGGCCGCCTGCAGGGGGTTGGTGACCGGAACCGCCTCGAGGGTGAGATCTCCGTGGGTGGCGGCCTCCAGGCCGTCGCCGAGGCTGGTCAGGCAGTGGTCGGACATGCTGTGCAGGCACGCGGTGAGCGGGGCCAGGCACGACTGGTCACCCAGCGCGGTGCGCAGCTGCTCGCGCAGGGCGTTGTAGCCCTCCAGGGCGGCCTGCGCCTTGGCGAGCATCGAGTTGAAGACGACCGCGATCTCGGCGAGCACCGGATCGTCGGGGTGGGCATCGATCGGTTGGGTCACCGGCGTGGCGGCGACCGTGAGGTTGCCGTCGTGGGTGGCGCGCAGCCCGGCGACCAGCGACTCCAGGCAGTTGTCGTCCATGCTGTGCAGGCGCTGGACGATCTGGGCGAAGAACTCCTCGCGATCGGCCTCACCCGAGCTCGGGTTCGCCTGTTGATCGGACCGACGTCTCAGTGACATGAGCACAGCGCCTCCATGGGATTCCGACGACAAAGCCGTTTCTCACTGAGACATCGCCATCGGCCGGCGCTTCCTCATCCGTACTAACCGCTGATGTGTGCGCCGGGGTCACGGCGCCGCACATCCGGGGGGCCGGCAGCCCCCCGGATTGTGCGACCTCGCGCCGCGCCCTTACAGGCTCGACGGCACGATGTCGCTGATCGGCTGCCCGGCGCCCGACGCGAGCTGGCCGATCGAGGGTGCGTCGCCCAGCGCGAGCTTGAGCTCGTGGTAGACGTACAGCCCCGCCACGCCCGCCTTGACGACGGTGAGCTTGTGCAGCAGGGGATGGGAGAAGTCTCCCGCCTTCAGCGGACCGTACATCCAATGGTGAAACGCCCCGAAGGCCAGGCCCGTGTGCAGGACGAACTTCGTCTTGGCATGGCTGACCTGCGTGCTCGTTCCCGCCGCCGCGGCCCCGGAGGTGGGCTACGGGGCGGGCGTGACGCCGAGCACCCGCGGCAGCTCGGCTCGAGCGCTGCCTCGTCCCCCTCGGCGGCGTAGCCGACGACGCGCATTCCGGCGGCCACCGCGGCGCTGACGCCGATCGTCGTGTCCTCGACGACGACCGTGCGCCGCGGATCGGCGCCCATCGCCCGGGCGGCGTGCAGAAAGAGATCGGGATACGGCTTGCCGCGCGCCACCGCGGCGGCGGAGAACAGCGCGCCGGCCTGAAACAGGCCGCGCAGCCCGGTGAGGCCGAGCGTCAGCTCGGTCTTCTCGAGCGTGCCCTGCGACGCGACGCACACCCCCACGCCCGCGCCGGTGAGCGCGCGCACCGCCTCGGCGGCGCCGGCCACCGGCTGCAGCTCGCGCTCGAACGCGCTCGCTCGCGCGCGCTCGTAGGCGGCGACGAAACCCGGCGGCAGCGGCGCGCCCAGCCTGGCCTCGGCCCGCGCCACCACGTCGGACATCAGCCGGCCCCGGTACTCGCGCGTCGCCTGCGCCCCGGAGGTCGGCAGCCCGGCGCGTGTCAGGCACCCGGCCAGCACGTGGTTGGAGATCGGCTCGCTGTCGACGAGGACCCCGTCGCAGTCGAAGATGACGAGCGCGGGACGCCCGGTCATGCGCGCCCGGACGGCTGCCGTCAGCCGACGCCGCTCAGCACGGGGGTGAACGCCGGCCGCTCGGACATCGGTCGCACGTCGACCGCCACCACCTTGTACTCGGGGCAGGAGGTGTTGACGTCGGCGGACTGGCCGACCAGCAGGTTGGTGCGCGCCTCGGGGAAGTGGAAGCTGGTGAACACGTGCCCGGGTTCGATCCGCTCGGTGATCCGGGCGTGCAGCTCGGTCTGCCCGACGCGGCTGCGGATCGACACCTTGTCGCCGTCTGAGATCCACAGTCGCGCGGCGTCGATCGGATGGACCTCCAGCCAGTCGCGGTCGACGAGCTCGACGTTGAAGGTGCGGCGGGTCATCGTCCCGGCGTTGTAGTGCTGCAGCACCCGGCCGGTGACCAGCACGAGCGGGAACTCGTCGTCGGGGGCGTCGCCCGGGGCCTTGTAGGGCAGCGTGGCGAACTGGCCGCGGCCGCCGGGCAGCGCGAACTCCGTCTCATACAGCGTCGGTGAGTCGGTGCCGTCGGGGGCGATCGGCCACTGCAGCCCGCGGCGGCCCAGCCGCTCGCGGCTGAGGCCGGCGTACGCCGGGGTCAGCCGGGCGATCTCGTCGGTCGCGTCCCACGGCGTCTGCCAGCCGGTGTCGTGGCCGAGCATGCGCGACAGCGTGGTGATGATGTCGAAGTCGGTGCGAGCTCCTCCGGGCGGGTCGATCGCCGCCTCGACCGCCTGGAAGCGCCGCTCGGCGTTGGTGAAGGTGCCGCACTTCTCCAGGAACGCCGACGCCGGCAGGATCACATCGGCGAACTTGGTCGTCTCGTTCTCGAAGATCTCCTGGCAGACGACGAACTCGAGGTTCTCCAGCGCCGCCGTCACGTGCGCGGTGTCGGGGTCGGTCTGGGCGACGTCCTCGCCGAAGATGTACATCGCCTTCAGATCGCCTGCGATCGCGGCATCGAACATCTGCGGGATCGTGTAACCCTTCGCGCGTGACAGCGGGACGCCCCACGCCTGCTCGAAGGACCGTGCCACCTCCTCGTCGGCGACCGACCGGTACGCCGTGTAGGTGTCGGGCAGCGCTCCCATGTCCGAGGAGCCCTGGACGTTGTTCTGGCCGCGCAGCGGCAGCAGCGCCGAGCCGGTTTGGCCGACCTTGCCGGTCATCATCGCCAGGTTGCACAGCAGCTGCACGACCTCCGAGCCGTATTTGTGCTCGGTCACGCCCAGTCCCCACAGCAGCGACCCCGTGGCCGCCTCGCCGTAGATGTGGGCCGCCTGCTCGAGGTCGTCGGCCGGGATGCCGGTGATCTCCTGCACGGCCTCGGGGGTGTAGGCCCCGAGCAGCTCCTCGAACTGCTCAAAGCCGGCGGTCCGCGTCGCGACGAACTGTTCGTCGATCATCCCGTCGCGGTGCACGACGTGGCAGAGGCCGAGCACGACCGCTGCGTTGGTGCCGGGCCGCGGGGACAGGTGCAGCACGCCGTAGTCGGCCAGCTCGATCCGCCGGGGGTCGATCGTGATCAGCTTCGCGCCCCGTAGCGCCGCCTGCTTGATCCGCGCGCCGACCACCGGATGGCCCTGCGTGGGGTTGACGCCGAGCATCAGCGCGACCTCGGCGTGATCGATGTCGGTGAACGAGCCGGTCGCGCCCGACAGGCCGAAGGACTTGCGCAGCGCGAACGACGTCGGGGAGTGACACACGCGCGAGCAGTTGTCGACGTTGTTGGTGCCGATCGCGGCCCGGATCATGCGCGACAGCGCGTAACAGTCCTCGTTGGTGGCGCGCGAGGAGGCCAGCCCGGCGATCGCGTCGGCGCCGTGCTCGGACTTGATCTGAGTCAGCTCCGACACGATCCGGGTCAGCGCCTCGTTCCAGCTGGCGACGCGCAACTCGCCGCCCTCGCGGATCAGCGGCGAGGTCAGGCGGTCGCGCGACCGGGTGAACTGATGGGCGAAGCGCCCCTTCAGGCAGGTGTGGCCCTCGTTGGCCGGCCCGTCGAGCGCCGCGGAGATCGAGCGGATCCTGCCCTGGTCGGCGTGCGCCTCCAGGCGGCAGCCGACGCCGCAGTACCCGCAGGTCGTCGTGACGTTGTGGTCAAACCTCTCATCGCTCATTCTCATCACCTCTCCGAGGATCGTAGCCCTCTGCGCAAGCGCCGCCCCGGGTCGTCATTGGTGTTCGATCGCTGTCCGGCGGCCCCCGCCAGCAGGGTGATCTCGATGATCGCGTCGGTCGGGCAGGTGTCGGCGCACGCGCCGCACGACACACACGCCGAGTCCGAGAAGCCACCGCCGAGACCGGCGGCGACGTTGGTTTCGAATCCGCGGCCGGTCATCGTCAGCGCGAACGCGCCCTGCACCTCGTCACAGGCCCGCACGCACCGTCCGCACGAGATGCACAGCTCGTGCTGGAAGGCCAGATACGGGTGGCGCAGATCATGTTCACCGTCGTGGGTGCTACCCGGCCAGCGCGGCGCTCTCACCTCCATCCGCGCAGCGACCTGGGCGAGCTCGGTGTGGGGCGCGGGCGCCACCGGCAGCTCGGACAGCACGAGCTCCACGACCCCGGTGGCGACGCGGCGCGCGGTGGCGTCGTGGGTGTCGATCGCCATCCCCCCGCGGCACGGGGTCGTGCACGCCGGCAGCGGCTTAGGTGATCCGTCGACGGCCACCAGGCAGACGCGGCAGGCCCCGAACGGCGCCTGACGCTCGTCGAAGCACAGCGTCGGCACCCACGCGCCCGCGGTCCGGGTGGCGTCGAGGATCGTCGCCCCCGAGGGCACCTCCACCGCCCGGCCGTCGACGGTGACGTTGATCACGCCAGCCCCAGCTCGTCGGGGAAGTGCGCCAGCAGGCTGCGGATCGGCGCCGGCATGCTGCCGCCGTGGGCGCACAGGCTGCCCAGCTCCAGCGTCTCCAGCAGATCCTCCAGACGGCCGCGGTCGACCGGCTGCTCGCCGGCGAACATCTCCACCGCCCGGCGCAGCCCGATCCGGCAGGGGAAGCACTTGCCGCAGCTCTCGTCGGCGCCGAAGTGCAGCAGATGGCGCGCCACCTCGCGCATGTCGGTGCGGTCGTCGAAGGCGACGATGCTGCCGTGGCCGACCATGCAGCCCTGCGCGGCCAGCGCGTCGAACTCAAGCGGCGTGTCGAGCAGGCTCGCCGGCAGGATCCCGCCGAGCGGACCGCCGATCTGCAGCGCCTTGATCGAGCGCCCGTCGCGCAGCCCCCCGGCGACGTCCTCGCACAGCTCGCGCATCGTCATTCCGAACGGCACCTCGTAGACCGTCGGGCGCACGAAGCGCTCGTTGAAACAGACGAGCTTGCTGCCGTTGATCGCGCTGTCGGGGCTGAGCGCCCGATAGGCCTCGGCGCCGCGCGCGGCGACGAACGGGATGTTGGCCAGCGTCTCTGAGTTGTTGACGACCGTCGGGCAGCCGAACACCCCCCGCTCGGCCGGGAACGGCGGCCGCGCCGACACCGTGCCGCGCAGGCCCTGCAGGCAGGCCAGCAGCGCGGTCTCCTCGCCGACCACGTAGGAGCCGGCGCCCTCGACGACCGTGACGTCGAAGTGAAATCCCGAGCCGAGGATGTCGGTGCCCAGCCAACCGGCCGCGCGCGCCTGCTCGATCGCGGCGTCGAGCGCCGGCTTGGACAGCGGGTACTCCGAACGCGTGAGCACGAAACCATGCTTGGCGCCGACCGCGAACCCGGCCAGCGCCAGGCCCTCCAGCACCAGCGCCGGATTGCGCTCCATCAGGTACTTGTCGATGTAGGAGCCGGGATCGCCCTCGTCGCCGTTGGCGACGATGAACTTCTGCTCGCCCCTGGCCGCGCGGGTGAAGCGCCACTTCGTCCCCGCCGGGAAGCCGGCGCCGCCACGGCCGCGCACCTCGGCCGCCTCGACGAGATCGAGCAGCGACTCGGGATCGAGCTCGGTCAGCGCCCGGGTGAGCCCCGACCAGTCGCTCTCGCGCAGCATCACGGGCTCCGACATCAGGCTCACCCAGTCGGGCTCGCTCGCGCGGCGGGCCGCGTGGGTGAGGACGCGCGCCACGACGTCGGGGCCGGCGTCGATCGTCTCCCCGTCGCGGATCGCCGGCGAGGAGTGGCAGAAGCCCAGGCAGACGGTCTCGGCCAGCGACAGCGAGCCGTCGGCGCGGCGTTCGCCGAGGGCCAGGCTCAGCCCGTCGCGGACCGCGTCGACGTGCGCGCCGCCGGTGGCGGCGAAGCACGCCGTGCCGGTGCACACCCGCACGTGCCGGCGCCCGCGCGGCAGCAGCAGGTCGTCATAGAAGGTCGCGACCCCGTGGACCGTCGCCTCCGGCAGGCCCGACAGCTCGGCGGCGCGCCGGCAGTCCTCGTCGGTGATCGCGCCGTGATCGTCGGCGGCCGCCTTGAGCACCTCCAGCGCGGTGGGCGCCTGGACGGCGTGATGACGGCGAATCAGCTCGACGAGGTTCTGCGACACGGACTCTCTCTCCCTACACCAATTCGTTCAGTCTGACAGAGCGGAGGCGCACGCGGGGGAACCCGGTTCATGGCTGAGATGAAGACGGTTCCCCAGCTCGGAACAGCGACGGCGTGCCGCGCTCGCACCCGTCGTCGAGCCGTCCCGCCGTGGGACCATCCGCAGATGGGTCGACTCGCCGGCGGGACAGAGACAGGGACCGGGAGGTCGTGACGGCGGAGAGCGGCATTCCGATCAGGCGGGCGGTGGCCGCCGATGCCCCGGTGATCGCGGCGCTGCTGGTCGACTTCAACCGGGAGTTCGGCGAGCCCGCCCCGCCGCCGGCGGTTCTCGCCGGGCGGATCGGCGAGCTGCTGGCCGGCGGGGACACCGCGGTGGCGCTGGCGGGCGAGCCGGCGTGCGCGGTCGCCGTGCTGCGCGTGCGGCTGAGCATCTGGAGCGCGGGGCGGGAGTGCTATCTGGCCGAGCTCTATGTCGCGCCCGCCCGGCGCGGACGGGGCATCGGCCGGGCGCTGATGATGTTCGCGATGGACCTGGCGCGCGCCGAGGGATGCGATTACATGGACCTCGGCACCAGCGAAGCCGACGTCGTCGCCCGCCACCTGTACGAGAGCCTCGGGTTCGACAACCACGAGGGCAAACCTGCCGGGCCAGTCAACTACTACTACGAGCGCGAGCTGTAGGGCTGTCGGGCTGTTGGGCGGGAGCGCGGGCGCGCGCGGGCGAGCGGTGGTATGGGGGGTCGGTCGGTTACCGACCGACGGTCGGTCGGTAACCTTCGACGGGTATGAGCGGCCGGCCCCGGCGCGACGAGCACACCGAGCTGACCCGTCGGGCGGTGCTGGACGCCGCCGCGTCGCGGTTCGCCGATCCGGGCTTCGCGGCGACGACGATCGACGCGATCGCGCGCGCGGCGCGGGTCAGCAAGGGCGCGGTGTATCACCACTTCGCCGACAAGGCGTCGCTGTACGAGGCGCTGTGGCGCGATCGCGAGGAGGCGGTGCTCGCGTCGGTGCGCGCGGCGGCGCAGCGCCGCGCCGACCCGTGGGCCCGGCTCGACGCGGCGATCGCCACCTACGTGGAGGCGGTCGCGTCCGATCCCGTGCATCGCGCGCTGCTGGCGCAGGGACCGGTCGCGCTCGGCCCGGGGCGCTGGCGCGAGCTCGACACGGAACTCGCGGTGGCGGTGCTGCTCGAGGCCGTGGAGGCCGCCGAGGCCACCGGACGGCTGCGGCGGGCGCGCGGCGAGATGCTCGCCCGTGTGCTGACGAGCGCCATGCGGGAGGCGGCGATGACCGCCGGCGACGCCGGCGGTGAGGGCACGGGCACGCGCGCAGACGGCGGGAGCGAGGGCGCCGCGGCGAGGGCGGCGCGGCACGAGGCCACGTCGGTGCTCACGACGCTGACCGCGGGTCTGCGCGGCCGCCCGCTCTCGGCTCCCGGGCTGCCCGGCTCCCAGGGTTGGACAGCAGCGGATTCCCCGACAGGGCATCGAGGAACCGCGCGATGATCGGGCCGTCGAGCGGTCCGCCGTTGAGCCCGCCGCTGTCGGGGATGACGAGCGCGAACGCGAGGTCGCCGTCGTAGCCCATCAGCCAGGCATCAAGCTTCAGCTGACCCTGAGACTCGTACTGCGCGGTGCCGGTCTTGGCGTGCGTCGTGGCGGGCAGGCCGGTGCCGGCGGCGGTCCCCGAGGCGACGACGTGGCCCATCATCAGCCGCAGATCGGCCACGACGGTGGAGGGCAGCGGGGTCGGCGCCAAGCGGTCATCGGGCGCTCCGGCGACCAGCCGGGGGGCCCGTACGACGCCGCTGTCGACCGCCGCGGCGACGGTGGCCATCCCCAGCGGGGAGAAGACGACACCGCCCTGGCCGATCGCGGTGGCCGCCAGCGCGGTCGCGCCGTCCGGGGCGGGCACGTCCGCGCTGAATGCCGGCAGGCCCGGCTCGGGCGTGCGCTCCAGGCCGTACTGGCGCGCGACAGCGGTGATGTCGGCCGCGCTCAGGTGCTGGGTGGCCAGCCCGATGAAGGCGGTGTTGCAGGACTCGGTGAACCCCTGATCGAGCGTTTGGATCGGCTGGTCGCCCTCGGCGTTGTGAAACACCTCGCCATCGACCGTCAGCGTCGTCGGGCAGCTGGCGGGCGACCGGGGCGACAGTCCGGCCTCGATCAGCGCTGTCGAGGTGAGCACCTTGAACGTCGAGCCCGGCGGGTACTCGCCCTCGAGCGCCTGGTCGTAGGCGTCGCCGACCGGATCGGAGACGACCGCGAGGATCTGGCCTGTCGCGGCGTCGATCGCCACCATCGCCGCGGTGCGGCGGGCGCCGGCCAGCGCCGACTCGGCCGCGCGCTGGACGACCGGGTCGATGC
>JBELAG010000304.1:0-7480 GCA_049509055.1 Solirubrobacteraceae bacterium | reverse complement strand
CTCACAGCGTGATGACCTTCTCGAGCGACTGGGCGAGCAGTGCCTGGCCGGCATAGCTCGGATGGATCCCGCACGTGCCGGGCGCGCCGAGCTGCGTGATCAATCCGGCGGCGCACGGGTCGGCGCCGAAGTGCGACGCCGCCGCTCGGAGCGCGGCATAGCCGTTGGCGACGACGACGTGAAACGGCGCGGCGGCGGCGTCCTGCGCGTCGTTGAGCGCGACCGACATCGCGTTGGTCGCCGCCGAGGCGTAATTCAACGAGTAGTAGTTGACGATCGCCAGCTGCCCGGTGTAGTGCGCGGTGGTGCGGATCGCCGACAGGATCCGGCGGACGTTGCGCGCCAGCGCGGCCAGCACGGCGTGCTGCTGGGCGCGGCTGGCGCAGCCGTCGCGGGTCGTCTCCGCGCAGATGAAGTAGTCGTTGGCACCGATCATCAGCGAGACGAGGCGCACGTCCTGGTGGGTGTGGAGATACGCGAGGGCGGCGGCGAGCTGGGCGCCGCGGTAGCGCACGTGCAGCGGATAGGCGCGGCGATAACCGGTCTTGGGGCGACCGGGGCTGTTCTCACAGCCGTTGCTCTGGGCCGAGGCGTCGATCAGGCTCGCGCTCGTCTCCCCGGGGCAGGCGAGGTTGGCCACGGTCAGGTGCAGCTCTGAGCCGAGCTGCTCGGGGTAGCCGGGGAAGCTCGCCGCGTCGTGGTAGTCGGGAGCCGGGACCACCTGGGGCTCCTCGTAGCCGAACGTCACCGAGTCCCCGAGCGCCAGATAGCTCGAGCCACGGGTCACGGCCGCGGCGGGTGGGGTGCTGTGCATGTCCGCGCGGGCGCCCGCGCTGCCGGGCGCCGCCACCAGTGACAGCAGCGCTGAGACGGCGAGCGTCGCGGCGGGACCAATCCTTGTCATCGCTCTCCTCCAGCTACAGGGACGGCGGCGCCGCCCGTTCGGCGCGCCATGCTATTGACGCGCGGCGCCGCCGACAAGCGCGAGCCTCGGCGGACCCTCAGCGCCGGCGACGGCCCGCCCGCAGCTGCCAGCTCCACTCGATCCCGAGGCTCGCCAACCCGCCGGCGATCGACGCGATCGCCAGCGACGAGACCCCCGCGCCGGCGAGCAGACCGATGATCGCCGCCACCACGAACGCCACGGCGAACGCGATCATCCGGATCCGCGGCGGCGCATCACTGCGCAGCAGCGGACTGCGCCGGGGCCCGCGAGGCCCGATTGGCTTCTGCTCGTTCATCGGCGCCCGATTGTCGCAACCGCCCAAGCGCGGCGCGTTTTCGCCGCGCGCCGGCGGGTAGCGCCTGGGGAGACCGAACACGAATCCAGGAGGCACCGATGGCAGCCATTGAGCAGTCGATCGAGGTTCGCAGCCCGCTGCGGACCGTCTACAACCAGTGGACGCAGTTCGAGGAGTTCCCGACGTTCCTGGAGGGAATCGAGGAGGTGCGCCAGGTCGACGACACCCACCTGCACTGGGTCGCGGCCGGGTTGTGACCTTTCACCGGATCGGCGACGCCACCACGCGGGTGATGGTGCAGATGGACTTCGTGCCCGAGGGCGTCGTCGAGAAGCTGGGCACGGCGCTCGGGGCGCCCGAGCGGCGCATCAAGAGCGACCTGGAGCGCTTCCGCGAACTGGTCGAAACCGCCGGCCGCGAGACGGGCGCGTGGCGCGGCGAGGTCAAGCGGCCCGACGAGCGCTAGTGCGGCCGGGTCGCCTCAGCGCTCCGGCGGGGCGCTGAACCGACCGGCCGGGGCCGGGCGCCCGAGGTGGAAGCCCTGGGCGAGGTCGACACCGAGCCCGCGGAGGCTGTCCATCGTCTCGTCGTCGCCGACGAACCCGGCGATCGTCTGCTTGCTCATCCCGCGCGCGATACCGACGAGCGCCTCGACGAGCACCCGATCATGCTCGTTGCGGGTCATGCCGCGGACGAACTCCCCGTCGATCTTGATGTAGTCGTAGGGCAGGTGCTTGAGGTGCAGCAGGGATCCGTATCCGGTCCCGAACCGGTCCAGCGCGACGCGGCAGCCCATGCTCTGCAGCCGGCGGCCGAAGCGCTGCGCCTCGTCCAGCCGGGAGATCGCCGCCGACTGGGTGATCTCGAAGATCAGCTGCGACGGCTGCACCTCGTGTTCGGCGAGCAGCCGGTCGATCAGCTCCAGCAGGTCGGCGTCGGCCAGCGATGCCGGAGACACGTTGACCGCGATCGTCGCGCCCTCGGGAAGCCGTCCCGACGACAGGTCGGCGAGCACCTGCGCGATCACCCAGCGGTCGATCGCGCACATCATCCCGTAGCGCTGCGCGATCTCCAGAAAGGCCTCCGGGGCAACCGGCTCGCCGGGCCCGTCGGCCATCCGGACCAGCGCCTCGTAGCGGTGCGCGCTCCCTCCCGCCACATCGACGATCGGCTGGTAGTGCAGGACGAACAGGTCGTCGCGCAGGGCTCGGCGGATCCGGTTTGACCAGGCCAGCCGGTCCTTGGCCAGCAGCCGGCTGTGGCCCCGCGGGTCGTGGACCGCGAAACGGTTGCGGCCGGACTGCTTGGCCTCGTACATCGTCAGATCGGAGGCGGCGAGCAGCGTGTCGCGGTCATAGGCGTCCTCCGGGCGGGCCGCCACCACGCCGACCGACGCCGACAGCCGCAGCTCGTGATCAGGACCCTGCACCCGCAGGTCCGCGAGCGACGCCAGGATCTTGCCCGCGACCGCGCGGGCGGCGTCGGCGTCACAGCGTGCCAGCAGGATCGCGAACTCGTCGCCTCCCAGGCGCGCGACCATATCGCCGTTGCGCAGACGGGCGGACATCGCCCGGGCGGCCTCGCAGATGACCTGGTCACCGACGCGGTGGCCGAGCGTGTCGTTGATGTACTTGAAGTGGTCGAGATCGACCATCAGCAGCGCCAGCTCATCGCCGTAGCGCGCCTGGCTCTCGAGCTGGCGCTCGATCTCCTGCTCGAGCGTCCGGCGGTTGGCCAGCCCGGTGAGCGGGTCGTGGGTCGCCAGGTGGCGCAGCTCGAGCTCGTAGTCCTTGCGATCGGTGATGTCCTGGATCTGGGAGACGAAATGCTTGGGGGCGCCGGCGGCGTCGCGCACGAGCGACGCCGACAGCTGCACCCAGCGGATCGAGCCGTCGGCGCGGATGAAGCGCTTCTCGTTCTCATACGACTTGATCTCGCCCGCCACGATCCGGTCGATGTTGCGTTCGTCGATGTGCCGGTCGTCGGGATGGCAGATGTCGGCCACCGTCCGCGCGAGCAGCTCGTGCTCGGAGTAGCCGGTCATCTCACACAGCGCCCGGTTGACCCGCAGCCAGCGGCCGTCGGTGGACACCAGGCCCATGCCGATCGGGGCATGGTCGATCGTGGTGCGCAGCAGCTCCTCGGCCCCCTTCAGCCGCCCTCGCTCCAGCGAGCGCTCGGTGGCGTCGCGGACCGCGGCGATGACGAACAGGCCCTGGGGCGTGTGCAGCGGGCTGAGGGTCACCGACACCGGGAGCTCGGTGCCGTCACGGCGGCGCGCGGCGACCTCTCGCTCCCGGCCCATCGGGCGCAGCGTCGGGGCCTCGGCGTACTCGATCATCCGCCGGCGATGGTCCCAGCGCCGCGCGTCGGGGACGAGCAGATCGAGCGGCTCGCCGATCAGCTCGTCGGGCAGGTAGCCGAACAGCGCGGTCGCCTGCTCGTTGGCCTCGCAGATGAGGCCATCCGGATCGACCACGACGAGCGCGTCGGGCGCAGCGTGAAACAGCGCTCGAGCGGTCAGCCCGGTCCCATGGTCGGGGACCGCCGGATTGCGGCGCCCGGCCGCGCCAGGCCCGGGCACGGTCTTACCGGAATCGCGTTCGCCGGCGGATGTGAACGGTTCTGGGCCATCGAGGGGCAGCCGCATGGACAAAAGGTCGACCGGCGGCACCTACGACTTGAGTCCCGCCGGGAAGATCCGCGGTTTCAACGGGCGCCGTTCTACGCTGAGACGACGATGAGCGACCTTGACGGGGTCCGGGCGCTGGTCACGGGGGCCACCAGCGGGCTCGGACTGGCGATGGGCGAGGCGCTGCGCGCCGGGCTACTCGATCCCGCGATCATGGGGCCGCCGATGGCTCACCCACGTCGTCGCGCTGGAGGTCACGACACCCCACGCGCCACGCACAGGCGCTGCAGCTGCTCCATAGCCTCGGCAGTCCGCGTCGGCAGCGCTTCCATCGCGGCGGCCGCCGCGCGCAGGTCGTCGATCGTCACCGCGCGACCCTCGAGCGCGAATCGCCCCAGCCAGCGCACGGCCGCGCGCTCGTAGCGCCCCGGATCGCCATCGCGGAGCACCAGGCAGATGCGCAGGGCGTCGTCGAGTGCGATCTGCGGAAGCTCACGCGCGGCGCCGAGGACGAGCAGCTCGTTGCCCGTCGCCAGGGCGCGACGGAAGCGGGCGTATGGGCTGCCGTCGCTCGTCACGAACACATGTTCGCATGAACGTCAACCCCGCCGTCACAGCAGCCGGAGGTTGATCCGGTCCCCGGCGGGGTGGCTGCTGTTGGCCGGCGCCGACTGGCCGAAGACGTGCAGGACGTGCCCGCGCCGGACGTGCAGGGGCCGGCGCAGGGCACCCAGGCGGCAGTCGCCGCGGGCCAGGGCGCCGCGGGCGGCAGGCAGGGTCATGTGCTTGAGGCGGGGCACGACGCACATCTTGACCGGAGGCGGCGGCGGAGGAGGAGGTGGCGGAGGCGGCGGGGGCACGATCGGCGTGCACTCGGTCCCGGTCTCGGGGGCCACCCCCGCGGTCGGCATCCCAGTGGATTGCGCGAACGTCGCCAGGCCGAGGTCGTCGACCACGACGGCGGTCGTGGCGGCCGACGCCGGGCTGCGCAGCCCCGACGCGAACGACCAGTACGCCCCCGATGGCATGCCCTCCACGACGGTGCCGTCGATCGGCACCGGTAGCAGATGAGACAGGCAGTTGGAGGTGTTCTCCACGTCCCACGCGTCAATCGTCACCGACGGCTGCGCGACGCCGAAGATCGACCACGTGGTGACCGGGATCGGCGCGCCGCCGGCGATCCGGTACACGGAGCCGGCGGTCGTCGTCACGAACGTCCCGGCGGCCGGGTACTCGGGCAGCGCCTCGAACTCCGGCGCGCTGATCACCTGCACCGGCTGCGGGCCGCCGAACGCAGCCCACGAGCTGACGTACGTCGGCGCTCCACCCGCCATCCGGTAGACGTAGGGCTCGCCGGCCTCCTGAACGAACGTGCCGTCGGGGATCGGACTGGCCGCGTCGGCGGTGGCGGCGTCGACGAAGTCGCCATCGATGTCGAGCGTGGCGCCGTCGTAGGTCTCGTCGTGCCCCCCGGCGTATTGATGCACGCGCTGCTGGTTGGCCCATTCGGCCGCCGGCACGTAGGGATCGACGGTGGTCTGCTCGCCGTTCCAGTCGGCGATCCAGATGTCATCGGGCTCGAGATAGCCGGCGCCCGCCCCCGCCTCATAGACCAGGTCGCTGATCGCCGACGAGCCGCTGCCGTACACGCCGGACAGATAGCCGGCGGCATGCAGTGTCGTGGTCCAGGCCGACAGGTAGGCGAGCACGGCCGCGTTGCTGGTGGCGCCGGCGGTGAACTGCTCCATGTCGTCATAGATCGGGTTGCCGGCCGGGATGCCGAGCGCCTGCGCCGCGCCGATCGCCGCGGTGGCGTCGGCGGCCCCCTCGGCGGCGGCCTGGCCGGGCGCGATCGTCGCGCACGTGCCCCCGCACGCGCCGGCGCCCTGGTAGCCGACGTAGGTCGGGATCAGGTGCCAGCCGGCCGCGACCTCCGCCGCCACCCAGGCCGAGCTCAGGTTGGGCTGCGCGCACGCCGCGTTGAGGCCGCCGATGTAGATCCCCACCGCCCGGTAGGGCGAGGCTGCCCAATCGGCCATCGCGGTGGTCGACGGGGCCGCGCACGCGTCGAACCCGAGTCCTTCGAACGCGGTCTCCGCCGGGCGCGCCGACGGCCGCTCCGTCGTCCTCGGCGCGACGCCGACGGCGTCCGGGCGTGCCCGTGAGCCCCGACCGAGGGCCCGGCGACCCAGGATCCGCGCGACGAGCGCCGGGTCATGCGACCACGTGGCGACCGCGGCCAGCCCCGCCGATCCGATCACGATCGCGGCGGCCGACGCGCCAGGGGCGATCAGCCCGGGCGACGCGCCGGTGCGCCCGCCCACCGGCGTGATCGCGCGGGCGTCGCCGCCGCGCAGCGGCGACAGCAGGATCGCCTCCGTCCGTCCGACGGCGTGGGCCGGACAGCGCTGCGCCGAGCTCGGGGTGCCCAGGTAGAGCGCGTGGCGGTTGAAGCGCACGCACGCCGTCGGATCTCGGGTGAGGTCGAAGACCGGCCACGATGACGGAACGGCGAGCCGCAGGCCGTGAAAGAGCACCTCGCGCGCCGCCGCGGCGGGAGCGAGCGCCAGCAGCGTCAACGCGACCAGCACCGCCGTCGCGGTGCTGGGTTTCGTGGCGTGGCGGCGGTCCGGTGAGCCCGTCGGCGTCACGCCGCGAGTCTAGCTCCGCCCGGCGCGCCCGGCCGGGCGCGCACGCCCACCGTTCACGATCCGGCGCCGGCACCGCGGCCCGGCGAGAGGTTCGCTAGCGTCCGACCCGCGGCTGTGGAGGCGCGCGCCAGGCTCGCCCGGTCGTCCCTCGCCCGGGCTCAGACAGATACCGACCGTCGGGAGAGCACGTTGAACATTCGCAGGCTGGTGTGGGCGGGCCTCGTCGTCGCCCTCGCGCTGGCGGGGTGCGGCAGCGGCTCCGGCAGCTCGTCGCACACGAGCTCGGGCGCGTCGTCGCCGTCCACGACGGCCGGCTCGAGCACCGTCGGTGCCGGCCCGGGGTCGAGCTCCGACGCCGCCGGCGCGACGACCTCATCGAACACGAGCGCGGCCGCCGGCACCTCGAGCTCGGCGTCGGGATCGGCCACCACCGACACCACCTCCACCTCGGCGGCCACCGCCACGCCCGCGGCGTTCAAGGCGTCGTTCGCCGTCGTCCAGAAGCAATTTCGCCGGCTCGGCTCGACGCTCGGCTACGACGTCCTGCACGCCGGCAAGAAGAGCGACGCCCAGATCACGGCGGAGTTCGGCGCGCTGGCCGCCGGTGCCCTCGCGCAGTCCCAGCACCTTGCTGCGCTCGGCACGCCGGCCGCGTACCGGCCGGAGATCGCCACGCTGGTGTCGGGATTCGACGGGGTGGCACGCGACCTCGCCAAGATCTCCGAGGCCGGGATCGACCACTCGGCCACCGCGGCCGAGACGGCGACGCGCCGGCTCCTGCTCGACGCGGCAAAGATCAAGCAGGCCGACAACGCGATCTCCAAGTCGCTCGGGCTCCCGCTGTCGCCCTCGTAACCGACGCGGCGCAGCAACGCCCCCTGGGCGCGGGCGTCGACATCACTCGCATAATCTCGATAAACTCGATGGAGTTACGTCAGTTACGCGACCACATGGGA
>JBELAG010000303.1:0-7522 GCA_049509055.1 Solirubrobacteraceae bacterium | reverse complement strand
CGCCACAGCTCGGAGACCGCGGCGTTGAGGATCCGGTTGACCACGAAGCCCGGCGCCTCGCCGCAGCGGATCGGCATCCGGCGGATCGCCGCCACGAAGTTCATCGCCGCCTGCACGGTCTCCGGCGACGTGTCCTCACCCTCGACGACCTCGATCGCGCGCATCTGCGAGGCGGGGTAGAAGAAGTGCACGCCGACCACCTTGTCGGGACGGCTGGTCACCTCGCCGATCTCGGTGATCGACAGGGCGGAGGTGTTGGTGGCGAGGATCGCCTGGCCGGGGGTGGCCTCGTCGAGCTCGGCGAGCACCATCTGCTTGATCGGCATGCGCTCCGGCACGGCCTCGATCGCGATGTCGACGTCGTGCAGCGGCGCGTAGTCGGTCGTGCCGGTGATCAGGGCCAGCCTGCGGTCGAGCTCGGCAGCCGCGAGCTTGCCCGCGTCGACCCGCTCCTGCCACCGCGCCCGTGCCCGGGCCAGGCCCTGGTCGACGGCCGACGGGTCGACGTCCTTGAGCACCACCGGGACGTCGGCGTCGGCGATCACATAGGCGATCTCCCCACCCATCGTGCCGGCGCCGACGACAGCGGCTTTGAAGACGAACATGGTCCCTTCCCTCGATGACTCTCTCGATCTCCCGCTCGGCGGGACAGAGCAAGTCTAAGGGCCTGGAGGCGCGTCGTGACGCCCGAGCAGCGAGCCGAACCGGTCCAGGGTCTGACGCAGCGACGTCGCCATCGCGCGGCGCACGAACAGCGCGTCGATCAGCGGCGTGATCGGCGAGCGCGAGCGGATCCGGTAGCTCAGCGCCAGCGTGACCGAGACGCCGCCCGGCGCCGCCGCGAAGGCGACCGACTGGCGGCCGGTGATCGAGACGTCCTGCACCTCGACGGCCTGCCCGTCGCCCGCCGTGTAGGCCACGGCGGTCTCGGTCACGCGGCCGCGGCCGGCCGGCCCCGACTCCCAGACCACGCGCGAACCCACCGCGGGCCAGTCGCCCTCCACCGCGATCAGCTGCTCGAGCCCCTCCACCCAAGACGGCCAGGACCCGGTGTCATACCAGCGGCGCTCGGCCTCGGCGACCGCCACCGGGAAGGTCTGCGTGGCCCGGGTGCTTCCCATGCGTGAGCGATTATCGACGCCGATCGCGATCGGCGTCGGTGGCGCGGCGGTCGCGCAGCAGCGCGCAGGCCCGCCGGGGGGTCTAGTCTGTGGCGATCGAGGTCCTCCCGGAAAGCATCGAGCCCTACCCCCAGATCTCGTCGAAGGCCTACGAGCATCCGGCCGACCGGGCGGCGACCGCGGCGCTGAAGGCGGTGCCGATGCTCGACACCGTGGTGCGCAAGCTCGTCGAGTTCCGCTACGAGCGCGCGCTGCGCCAGTTCTACCTCGGCAACTCGGTCAAGGTGTCCGACCGCCAGCTGCCCGACCTCTGGGCCTCGCACACCGGGGTCTGCACGATCCTCGACATGCCGTCCACGTATGACCTGTACGTGACCGCGTCGCTGGAGGCCAATGCGCGGACGATCGGCTCCCAGAACCCGATCGTCGTGGTCGACTCGTCGCTATACGAGCGCCTCGGCCAGGGCGAGCGCCGCGTGGTGCTCGCCCACGAGATCGGCCACATCCTGTCCGACCACGTCCTCTACATGACCGCGCTCGACATCCTCCTGCGAGCCGGCGGCAGCCTCCCGCTGATGCTCGGGCTGCCGGTCCGCGCCGTGCAGGCGGTCCTGCTGGAGTGGATGCGCGCCGCCGAGCTGAGCTGCGACCGGGCCGCCACGCTGGCCGTGCGCGATCCCCAGATCGTCTGCCGCACGCTGATGGTGACCGCCGGCGGGCTGCCCGCCGACGCGCTCAGCCTCGACGCGTTCATGGCCCAGGCGATGGAGTACGAGAGCTGGGACGACTCCGCCGACCGCGTCCGGCGCTTCTTCAACGAGATCGGCGCCACCCACTCCTACGCGGTGCGCCGCGTCTCCGAGGTGATGAAGTGGGTCCAGAGCGGCGAGTACGACCGGATCATCCGGGGCGAGTACCGGCGCCGGGGCGATGACACCAACGTCCGCGAGGAGGCGAGCGACGCGATGGAGTTCTACGCCAACCGCTTCCGCGAGATGTTCCGCGAGATCGGCGAGAACGTCACCAACCTCGGCTCGCAGATGGGCGACATGAGCCAGCAGGTCGCCGACTGGCTGCGCAACCGCGGCGGCGGCGGGGCCAAGCCGTCGGGCTGACGCCCGCCCCGGCTCCCGGCTCCGCGGCGGCACCGCCGGCTGTTCGCCAGGCGCGGCTGAGAGCGCGGTCACTCTGGCTGCTTCCCAGCCGCAGTTTGACGTTCATCACACCCCTCGGCACCTCGCGCCCCACCTCATCGACCGGGGGCGCCGAGGCGGGATGAGCGCACCCTGCGGCCGGGGCGACACGCCTTGACAAAAGAACAGTAGCGATATATCGTTGACGCATCGGTAGTACCACTCACATTTGGAGGAAGCACATGTCAGGCGATTCGTTCGCACAATCAATGCCCGGCCCGTGGGGCTGGGGACAGCGCAAGCGCTGCGCGGGCCCGGCCAACTGGGCGTTCTCGCGGGGCGAGGGCCGCCACGGCCGGCCGACCCCGGAGGAGATCGAGGAGCTGATCGCGTGGCGGCGCGGGCGCGGCGGGCCGTTCGGCGTCGGCGGCCCGGGACCGTTCGGGCGCGGCGGGCCGCGGGGTCGCGGCCGTGGCCGGGCCCGGCGGGGCGACGTCCGGCTGGCGCTGCTGCGCCTGCTGGCCGATGAGCCCGGCAACGGCTACCAGCTGATGCAGACGATCGAGTCGCGCAGCGGTGGGCGCTGGAGCCCGAGCCCGGGCTCGGTCTACCCCACGCTCGCCCAGCTCGAGGACGAGGGGCTGATCCGCTCCAGCGAGAGCGACGGCTCCCGGCGATTCGAGATCACCGACGCCGGCCGGGCGCACCTGGAGACCCGCGCCGGGGAGCCCGACCCCTGGGAACCGGCCGACGGCGAGGGCGAGAACGCCATCACCGAGCTCGGCCCGCTGGTGATCCAGATCGGCAAGGCGGCGTGGCAGGTGGCGTCGGTCGGCGACGATCAGCAGCGCGCCCGCGCGATCGAGCTGCTCGGCGAGACGCGGCGCAGCCTGTACCGGATCCTGGCCGAGGACGCCGCCGGCGACGCCGACGCCGAGGAGACCGACGGCTGAGGCCCTAACGTAGGATCAGTCCGATGTCGTCGTCGATCGATCCCAGCGGCGCCCCCGCCATCACCGTCCGCGAGCTCGCCAAGACCTTTGGCGAGGTCCGGGCGGTGCGGGGGGTGAGCTTCGAGGTGCAGTCCGGCGAGGTGTTCGGCTTCCTCGGCCCCAACGGCGCCGGCAAGACGACGACGATCAACATGCTCTGCACGCTGGCCAAGCCGACCTCGGGCAGCGCCCAGGTCGCGGGCTTCGACATCGTGCGCGAGCGCGACGACGTGCGCCGGCACATCGGCCTCGTCTTCCAGGACCCGACGCTCGACGCCTACCTCACCGCCGAGCAGAACCTGCGCCTGCACGCCGAGCTCTACGGCGTTCGGTCCGACCTCGTCATGCCGCGCATGCAGCAGGTGATGGAGATGGTCGGCCTGTGGGACCGCAAGGACGGCGTCGTCGGGACCTTCTCGGGCGGGATGCGCCGCCGGCTGGAGATCGCCCGGGGGCTGATGCACTCCCCGCGCGTCCTGTTCCTCGACGAGCCGACGATCGGCCTGGACCCGCAGACCCGGCGGTCGATCTGGACCTACATCGCCGAGCTCAAGGCGCGCGAGGACATCACGATCTTCATGACGACGCACTACATGGACGAGGCCGAGTGGTGCGACCGGATCGCGATCATGGACCATGGCGACATCGTCGCGCTCGACCCGCCCGAGACGCTCAAGGCGCAGGTCGGCACCGACCGGATCACGATCCACACCGACGACGACGACGCCGCGATCGCCGCGCTGGCCGCCCGGTTCGGCGTCGAGGCGCGGATCTCGGAGGGCGCGGTGACGTTCGGCGTCGCAGCCGGCGAGGAGTTCGTGCCCCGGCTGTTCGCGCAGCTGGGGGTGGCGATCCGCTCGGTCAGCGTGTCGCGGCCGACACTCGACGACGTGTTCATGTCCTACACCGGCTCGACGATCCGCGACGCCGAGGAGGACCAGTCCAAGAGTCGCAACCGGATCATGCTCCAGATGATGTCGGGGGGGCGGCGGTGAGCACCCTCCGCGAGCCCGAGCTCGAGTCGCTGCACGTCGACTTCGACCCGGCCGGGGTGGCGACGCCGATCGCGCTCCCGCTCGTCTCGCGCCAGGTGGTCCGCGTCAGCGTCCCCAAGCGCAGCTTCAACTCCGAGCTGCGGGCGGTCAAGATCGTCTGGCGGCGCGAGCTGATCCGCTACATGTCAGACCGGTTGCGGATCGTGACGACGCTGATCCAGCCGCTGCTGTTCCTGTTCGTGCTCGGCTCGGGCCTGCAGCGGCTGTCGAGCGCCGGCACCCACGGCGTCAACCTCAAGACGTTCATCTACCCCGGGATCCTCTGCATCGTCGTGATGTTCACGGCGATGTTCTCGGCGGCCTCGATCGTCTGGGACCGTGAGTTCGGCTTCCTGCGCGAGATGATGGTCGCGCCGGTGGCGCGCAGCTCGATCGTGATCGGCAAGTGCCTGGGCGGGGCGACCGTCGCCGGGATCCAGGGCGTGATCGTGATCTGCCTGGCCGGCGTCGTGCACGTCCCCTACAACGTCGTGATGATCCTCGAGATCTTCGTGCTGCAGCTGCTGCTGGCCTTCACGATCACCGCGTTCGGCGTGATGATCGCCGTGCGCATCAAGCAGATGCAGTCGTTCATGGGCGTGATGCAGATGGTCGTCACGCCGATGTTCTTCATCTCCGGCGCGCTGTTCCCCGCCTCCGGGCTGCCCGGCTGGCTGACCGTGCTCAACCGGCTGGACCCGCTCACCTACGCGGTCGACCCGATGCGGCGGATCGTGTTCAGCCATCTCACGATCTCGCCGCTGGCGCGGGCGGCGCTCGAGCCCGGCATCACCTGGTGGGGCTGGCGCGTGCCGACGCTGGTCGAGGCCGGGATGATCGTCGTGCTCGGCCTGGCGATGCTGTCGGTCGCCATCTGGCGCTTCAGCGCCACCGAGTAACTCCGTTCACCGCGATCGGCGTCGGCTTTCACCACGTCGTCACACGCTCCGCGCCGAGCCGGGCAACCTATACGGCATGTTCATTCTCGTCCTCGTCGTCGTGACCGCGGTGTGCTTCGACTTCACCAACGGCTTCCATGACAGCGCCAACGCCGTGGCGACGTCGATCGTCACCGGCGCGCTCGAATCGACGACCCACGTCGTCTCCGGCGGCGTGATGGGCGCCGGCGCCGGCAAGCGGCTGGCGAGCGTGCACTGGGGCGTCGCGGGCCAGATGGCCACCGCCTGGCTGGTCACGATTCCCGCCGCGGGCATCATGGGCGCGGCGGCCCGGGAGGTGGCCCGTCTGTTCGGCGCCAACTCGAGCGGCGGCGTCGTGGTGATGGCGCTGATCACCGCCGCAGCCGCCGCTGTTCTCTTCCAGCTCGCGGCTCGGCGATCATGTTCGGCTTCCTGCTCCTCGGGCTGTCCCGGGGCGCCAAGGCCCGCACCACGGTCGGGCGCCTGGGCAACTATGCGCTGAGCGGGCTCGCCGGCCTGCTCTGCGTGGCCGCAGCCGTGCTCGGCATCTACGCGATGGCCAAGCAGCCCGCCTCCGCCAAGCCCAAGAAGGCCAAGACCGCCGCCGCGCTCGTCGTTCCGCGCGACCGCGGCGGCTCGTCCGCGGCCTGACCGAGCCGCGCCGGAGGGCACCGGGGAGCGCCACCCGCCTTCCGGCGCAAGCGCTGGGGGGTCGGCCGCCCCCGAAGGGGCGGCCGCACTCCCTGCTAAGCGTTGACGCCGGCCTGCTCGCGCACGTCGGCGCGGCGCGGGAGCAGCGTCTCGCGGGCGATGACCAGACGCTGGATCTGGGCGGTGCCCTCGTAGAGCTGGAGGATCTTGGCGTCGCGCATCAGCTTCTCCACCTTGTACTCCTTGATGAAGCCGTAGCCGCCGTAGACCTGGACTGCGTCGGTGGTGACCTCCATCGCGGTGTCGGCCGCGAAGCGCTTGGCGTGCGAGGACTCCAGCGTGTTGCGCTTGCCCTGGTCGAGCAGCACGGCCGAGTTCCAGGTCGCCAGCCGGGCCAGGTACACCTTCGTCGACATGTCGGCGATGATGAACTGGATCGCCTGGTGCATCGCGATCGGGACGCCGAACTGGACGCGCTGCTTGGAGTACTCGATCGCCATCTCCATCGCGGCCCGCGCCACGCCGACGCCCATCGCCGCCACGCCGGGGCGCGTGCGGTCAAGCGTCATCATCGCGATCTTGAAGCCCTTGTTCTCCTCGCCGACGAGATGGTCGAGCGGGATCTCGACGTCGTTGAAGGAGATCGTGGCCGTGTTTGAGGCGCGCTGCCCCATCTTGTCCTCGTGCTTGTCGACGACGACGCCGGCGTCACGGGGAACGATGAAGCAGGAGATGCCGCGATGGCCGGCCTCCTTGTCGGTCTTGGCGTAGACCGTGTACCAGTTGGCGTACTCGCCGTTGGTGATGAAGCACTTGGAGCCGTTGAGGACCCACTTGTCGCCCTTGCGGACGGCGGTGGTCTTCATGCCGGAGACGTCGGAGCCGGCGTCGGGCTCGGTGAGGCAGAACGAGGCCAGCAGCGGGGCCTCTGACATGCGGCCGAGGTACTCCTTCTTGAGCTCCTCGGAGGCGGCGAGGATGACCGGCGCCGTGGCCAGTCCGTTGCAGGTCACCGACGTGCCGATTCCCGAGCATCCCCAGGCGATCTCCTCCTCGATGATCGCGCCGTCCAGGAAGCCCAGTCCCGGTCCGCCGTACTCGGTCGGGAAGTGGCTGTTCATCAGGCCCAGCTCCCACGCCTTGTCGATGATCTCCTGAGGCCAGGTCCCGTCCCGGTCGTATTCCCAGGCAACCGGGCGAATCTCCTTCTCAGCGAAGTCGTGCGCCATTTCGCGCATGCTCAGCTGCTCTTCGGTGAGCGTGAAATCAACCACTGGGGTCTCCTTGATGCCGCCTCGATTGACTAGTCAGTCAACCGCTCTCGTCGGAAGCATACCCGGTATACTGAGCGCGCAACACCGCAGTTGGCCGAATTGTGGTCGGTAGATGCGGGACGACCTGCGAGTGACGCGCCCGCGAGGTCGCGCAGCTGCACGAACGTTCGCGGTAGGCTCCGGGATCTATGGCTGATCTACGTCGCGTGGAGCTCGAGGAGCTCGTAAACCGCCCCGGCACCTACTTCAATCCGCAGACCGAGGTCGTGGTCGTCGTCGACGACTCCCCCGAGCTGGACTCCGAGATCTTCAACATGGAGGAATACGAGGGCGCCGACTGGGTGCTGATCTCCGAGGAGACGCCGGTCGACGAGCACCGGCGCGACGAGCTGCTCGA
>JBELAG010000302.1:0-7523 GCA_049509055.1 Solirubrobacteraceae bacterium | reverse complement strand
TGGGGGCAGCCGCCGCTCTGCGCTCATGAGCTGGCCAGCTTGGTCATGATCACGAAGGTCGCGACCTGCATCACCCCGAGGATTCCCGAGCAATACACGAAGCGGCGCATCAGCGTCTCGATGACGTGAGGGTTGGGGCGCTTCTTCTTCAGCTCGGTGAGGACGGCGATATTGGCGGGCTCGAGCAGGCCGAGCGCGATCACGCTCATCACCCCGACGACGATCAGGCTGGCCACCAGCCAGCCGTGCTCTGGATAAGTGGTCCGGTTCGTGCCGAGCTTGGTCGAGAGCTGCCAGCCGCCGACGAGCGTCGCGGTCACGAGGGTCGGCATCAGGACGACCATCTTTGGCATGAATCGGGTCGTGAACTGGATCCGGGCCGGAATCGGCATGCTGCCGAGGATCGGCCCGATGATCAGACCGACGAACAGATCGATGATCGTCCACGCCGAACCGAACACGACGTGCACGAACTCCAGTGGCCACAGCGCGTTACTCGCCACCGAGACGACCAAGCCGATCAGCACGACTGCGCTGAGCGCCAATCCCACCCGGGGAACGACCTGAAACTCGGGGATCACCATCGCTGCGCCGGGAGGACCGTCATGCGCCCCGGTCACAGACTCCTCCGCTGACACTGCTCTCGGCCCGGCTGTAAGTCCAGACATGGCTGCCCTCGATCACGATGCTCGTCGTGGAGCGATCATCCTACCTGAGCTTCGTGAGCTTGGGGACGTCGCCAGAACGCGTCGCGGTGCCCGGCGCTTCGCATGGTTGAGCGCGCCGCCGGCATCGAAGGGCGATCCGAGGACCGCAACGACGCTGCCATCCTGCTGGTGTCCGGGCTCTTCGCCCCGACCGGGGTGGCGGTGGCACCCGACGATGACGGTATACGCCGGCTCCTTGCCAGAGGGGTCTGGTGCTACCGGGCCGGGGCTGACGAAAGCGCTGCCTCGGCCGGCCGATCTGTCGATCGAGATCAGCGCGATTTGGTTCGTCGCGGCGGCCGGCTCAAATCGGGCCCCGAGCCGGTGGAGGCGGCGTAGGATGTCTCTCTGAAATGAGCCCAGACGATCAGCGTGTCGGCTTCGGAGTCCGGTGGGCGCGTGAGCACTATCAAGCGATGATCGTCTTGCGCTTGCTTGTCGCGGTGTGGATCGTCTTCGTGACCGTGTTCGCCTGTGTGAAGGGCTACTGGTGGGGACTCGCGTTCCTTCTGTTCCTCGGTCTCGACCTTTGGCTTCTTCGTAACCTTGTGCATTCCCATCGTGCGCAAGATCGCTGACGTCGCTTCGCGCTGCCGGACAGTTCCACTCGTGTCAGCGAATTCACCGCGGATCATCGCGACGCGCTGGCGACGCGACGGAGCGCCAGAGGCTGACGCGACGGTCCGCAAGGCGGCTCGCCGCGGTCCTCGAGCCGTTCCGGCCTCATAGCACCCGACGCGGATCTGCAGGCGATCGTCCGCGAGACCCACGAGGTCTGTGGCATCGATGCCGATGACCTGAGCGATCTGCTTGAGCGGCTCGAGGCGCAGGATCGGCGCGCGCTGAGAATCAGGCCGGGCCCTTGGGCACGCGGCCCGAGGCGGCGCTGTCAGCGGCGCGCATCGCTGCGCGCGATGGAGGCTTGACCGTCGCCAGATCAGCGAACACGCCGATGCTGCCGGCATCACTGCGTAGCGAGCCGTACGGGGTGCTCGGGACCGCGCGGCCGTCCCAGTCTCGCAGGTAGACGTTCGGAGAAGTCTGTGCGTGCGTGGTAATCAGAGCGGCGAGTTTGACGGCGAAGTCATAGAGCCGCGCGTCGCGGTTCGCGGAGTAGAGCGCCAGCAGTCCGCGGATCAGCACCGAGTCGTACTGCGGTCCGTCGGCGAACGGCGCCAGCCATTCGATGTCGTCGCGGGCGCGTTGATCGGCTTGCGTGCACCACGACTGCTTGCCGGTCGCCTGGCAGAGGGCGGTCATGGCGGCGACGATCGCGCCCTCGCCGTCATGTGGCATCGCGACGCGCCTGGGGCCGGCGCTGGCCGGCGTGTTGACCGCGGCGGCGGGACCGGCCGTCGCCGCGCCGCCGCCAGGCTCGGTCGTGTTGAAGCTCGCACCGCCACGCGTCGGCTGGCCCGCCTTGCAGTTCGTCTCGTCGTTGGAGCAGTTGCCGTCAGCGCCCGCCGGCCCACTCATCGTGCCGCCCGGCTTACAGCCCTTGGCTCCCGCCGCACACTTCACGATCACGAGCGTCCCCGGCTGGCAGCTCTTGGAGCCGGCCTTGCACGGCGCAACTTCGGTCGAGTCGGCCTGACAGATACCGCTGCCTTTCATGCACATCTGAGTCCCCGGCGCGACCGTTCGACTGCGGTTGACATATGAGTCCGGCTCGATCAGGTAGGGAAATGGTGTGCTCGCCACCGGGAGATAGACGCCCTGGGGACTGAGCAGGTTCTTGTTGGCCCAGCCGATGTATGTCTCAGCGTCGGTCAGGTAGTCGGCCTGGTTGGTGGTTTGGTAGAGCCGCGCGGCCAATTCTGACGCGGCCGCAAGCGCCTCGCCGGAGAGCCACTGGTGCTCGGTGCTCCACCACATCCCGCCACCCTGCTTGGCGTCCCAGCCGCCCGCGGCGATGAACGCGAACGCGCGCTCGGCGTCGGTGACGTAGGTCTGGTTGCCGGTGGCGCGGTACGCGTCCAGGAACGCGATGCCGATCCAGCTGTTGTCGTCATACCAGGTCGGCTGTGAGGAGCTCCGCTCACCGACCTGCGGTGCGTAGCCGGGGACCGGCTTGAGGTTCGGGTTCCAATAACGCTGCTCGCCGCGGGCGAACGTCGCAACCGCCGCCTTGGTCCTGGCTGTCGGGTCGGCGATCGCGACCTCGTCAAGCGCTTCGAACATCCCGTTGCTGCCCCACAAGCTCACTTGTGCGCGGTTGGGGTTCGACCCGAGCTGGTCGTCGAACCAGTCGGCCGAACCGTCCCACCACTCCGACGTCTTCTCGATCCCGAGCTCGGCCAGCTCGAGGTCTGACCGCGATGCGACGGTTCCCTCGCCGGAGGTTCCGGCGGAGTCGGCGGTCACAGGGGCGGTAGTGGTGCCGGAGATCCCCGGGCCGCCGAGTGACGCAAACGGGAACTTCGTCGTGGGACCACCCGCGGTCACGACCAACACGACCACAGCGACAACGACCACCGCGACGAGGGCGCCGGCGCCGGCGGAGATGCGGTTCGGTATCTGGCGTTTGAAGCGGAGCAAGCGCGGCCCTCGTGTGGCACCACTGTATGGTGCCGCGTGGTTACGCGCGGGTTACGGGGGGCGGGCCGGCGCAGCATCGGCAGCACGCTCCTCGCCGTCGGGCGTGGTTCCTTGCGGTGACCGCACGCCGACCGCAGTCCCGATCGAGGAGCGGCAGCTCGCGCAGGAGCGGTTTCGAGTTCGGTGGTAGTGTCGGCTGCATGGGGACGAGCCCTGGAATGCCGATGACGACGGGCTTGGAGCTGCCGGGCTATCGCGTCACCGAGAACCTTGGCGTCTGTTACGGCTTGGTGGTGAGGAGCATGGGCCTGGTGGGTGGCGTCGCGAGCTCATTCAAGGCGCTGCGGCGTGGCGAGGTCAGCCAGTACACCCAGTTGCTGGAGGAGTCCCGCCGCCACGCGATCGACCGGATGGTCGAGAACGCCTCACTGATGGGGGCCGACGGGCTGATCGCCGTTCGCTTTGACTCGTCGGAGATCGGGCAGCAGCTGACCGAGATCGTGGCCTACGGCACCGCGGTCAAGCTTGCGGCTGAGTGACGCGGACCGCGAGCGGCTGTACGAGCTGCTCTCCCGACACGCGGCCGCCGGGCGGATCACGATGGAGGAGCTGGAGCGCCGAGTCGCCGTCGCCGCCGGCGCGCAGACGCGCGAGGAGGCGACGGCTCTGCTCGACGACCTGCCGCCGCTCCCTGGGGGATCACAAGCCCCTTGGTGGCGCGGACGGGCGCATGGCGAGGCGGACGGCCCCGCGGTGGACTGGCAGCCGACGAATGAGCGGTTCCGCGACCCGGGAACGAAAAGGATCATGCGCGTCTGGGTCGACGCCGACGGCGCCCGGCACTACGTGCCCGACCAGCCGGCTTAGTCAACCGCGAAGGCGGTCTCATCCCACGGACCATCGCACCTCCTCGGGCCCGACCCCCGCGGCTTGCTCGATGGGCTGACCGCCAGCACCAGCTGGGCGTCGTCGGGCGGGGTGCGTTGCCGGCTGGGCGGCGGGGCTCAGGTTAGGCTTCCGGGGTGATGCGTCAACTGGTCTTTCTCGAGGCTGGACGGGTCGCTTGGCAAGAGGCTTCGGAGCCACAGCTCTCAGGTCCCAGTGGCGCGCTGGTGCGTCCGCTCGCGGTCGCGCGGTGCGATCTTGACCAGCCGATGGCGGCGATGGGCTTGTTCCCGGGGCCGTTCGCGGTCGGCCACGAGACGGTAGCCGAGGTGATCGCGGTCGGCGATCAGGTCAGCGCACGCCGGGTCGGCGAGCGAGTGCTCGTCCCGTTTCAGGTCTCGTGCGGGGGGTGCGTGGCGTGCCGTGACGGGCGTTTCGGCGCGTGTCACACTTATCGCGCTCGAGTGGGGGGTGCGTTCGGGTTCGGCGCGGCGGGTGGGGGTCACGGTGGGGCGATGGCGGACGTGCTTGCGGTTCCGGCCGCTGACCACATGCTCCTGCCGGCGCCGGCGGGCAGCGCCAGCGCGCTGTGCGCCTTGCCCGACAACGCCTGCGATGCCTATCGCGCCGTCGGCCCTCAGCTCACCGCACATCCGGGGGCCGAGGTGCTGATCGTGGGCGGCGGGGCCGTATCGATCGGCCTGTACGCGGTCGCGTTCGCACGCGCGCTCGGGTCCGCGCGTGTGCGCTACGTCGACAGCGACGAGGACCGCTGCGGCGTGGCGGCCGCGCTCGGCGCCGAGATCGAGCACCGGCACGGTCCGTGGCCGCGGCGCTATGACCGTGCGCCGATCACGGTCGAGGCCAGCGGCGAGTTTGAAGGACTCACCGCCGCGCTGCGCTCGACCGACGACTATGGGTTCTGCACGGCGGTGGCGATCCATTTCGCGCCGACGGTACCGCTGCCGCTGCTGGACATGTATACGCACGGAATCACGTTCCACGTGTCGCGAGCCGATTCGCGCCGGCTGCTGCCGCTCGTGCTCGAGTTGGTCGCAGACCATCGGTTCGATCCGCTCGCGATCCCCACCACGATCGTTCCCTGGGATCGGGCCGACGAGGCGTGGCTTGCGCCCGCGACGAAGCTCGTGCTGGAGCGCGAGTAGAGATCAGCCCGACGCCGAGTCGCCCGCGTCGGCAAGCTCCGCGTCGGCAAGCTCCGCGTCACAACTAATCACCCGCGGTTGATGGTTGGGATACTGCGCTGCATGACGAAGGCAGAGGCAACCGAAGCGGTCCAGGCGGCGATGCAGGAACGGGGTCTGACGTTCGCGGAGTTGGCCGAGGAGCTGCGACGTCCGCTGGTATGGACCGCCGCCGCGGCGCTGGGCCAGCATCCGTTCCCCCACGAGGAGGCCGAGAAGTTGGTGTCGCTGCTCGGCTTGCCGCGAGAGGTGATGTCCGCGCTCGAGCAGGTCCCGACGAGGGCGCGCTTGCCGGGGCGCTACCCGTCGATCCGACGATCTACCGGCTGTACGAGCTGATCCAGGTTTACGGGCCTGCGCTGAAGGCGCTGATCCACGAGGAGTTCGGAGATGGGATCATGAGCGCCATCAACTTCCGCGCTGATGTCGAGCGCGTTCCAGACCCGGCTGGCGATCGAGTTCGAATCGTGTTCGACGGCAAGTTTCTTCCGTATCAGTGGGGCTGAGGTGGGGCTCTGGGGGCGGCTTCTGCCGGGCTTCTTCCAGATCGCACTGGGGTTGGTGATCGACTCGCCGATGATCATCGAGCAGCCCGCAGCGGCGATGGGCTTGGCTGGCACGAACACACCCGCGAGTGCACGAGGGGTGCGAACGGTTCTTCCGCCCCGGCTACAACGCCCACCTGATCGGCGAATGGCTGCCAGCGCTTGCTCAGGCGAGCGGCAGTCCGCCCCGCTTGATCGTGCCGTCGACGGCTTTATGGTATGCGCGTGAGCTTTGGAGTGGTAGCCGGGATACGGGGCGGCGAGAACTGCTTGTGGACACCGATTATCTGGTTGTAGGGGCGGGCGCGAGCGGGCTGGCCTTCGTCGACGCGCTGGTGGCCGAGACGGATGCCGAGGTCACCGTGATCGACCGCGGCGACGCACCGGGAGGTCATTGGCGGCATGCGTATCCGTTCGTCCGCTTGCACACCCCGTCTGCCTATTACGGCGTGAACTCGCTGACGCTCGGCGAGGATCGCATCGACCTGGCCGGCGAGAACACGGGGTTCTACGAGCGGGCGACGGGCGATGAGGTGTGCGCGCATTTCACCGAGGCGGCCGCGTTGCTGACGCAGACGGGCAGGGTCCGCGTGCTCACCGGCCACGAGCACCTGGGCGGCGGAAGTGACGGTGAACAGGTCAGAGACGTGCATGCTGGAGAGCTTCATGACGTCGCGGTACGTCGCAAGGTCGTGGACGCTCGCTATCTGGAGGCGTCGATCCCGGCCACCCACGTCGTCCCGTTTGACGTCGCACCGGGCGTGAGAGCGGTGTCTGTCAATGACCTGCCGGCATCCGCGGGGTCGGTATCCGCCTATGCCGTCCTGGGGTCGGGAAAGACAGCCGCGGACGCGTGCATGTGGCTTCTGGATAACGGCGTCGACGCCGACCGGATTCGCTGGATCCGGCCGCGGGATGCGTGGTTCTATGACCGGAGGCACTTTCAGCCGCTGGAGCAGGTGGGCGCGATCATGGAGGGGATCTCGCTCGATGCCGAGGCTGGCGCTCAGGCGGCAAACGTCGGCGACCTCTTCGAGCGGCTCGAGGCTTCGGGGCGGCTCCTGCGCATCGACCCTTCGTCGCCGGCGACGATGTTCCGCGGCACGATGCTCAGCGCGCGCGAGCTCAAGGCCTTGCGGCAGATCGAGGATGTCGTCAGGCGGGGGCGAGTGCGGCGGATCGAGACCGACCGGATCGTGCTCGAGCACGGGGAGACAACAACCGGGACCGACGTCTTGCACGTTGACTGCACGGCACTCGGCTTGAACCATGCCCCGGCCACGCCGATCTTCCAGCCCGGTCGAATCGTGCTCCAGCAGGTGCGGCACCTTTCTCCGTCGTTCAACGCGGCCCTGATCGGCTTCGTCGAGGCCCACCGGGATGACGACGTGGATAAGAACCGGCTCTGCCCACCCAACCCCTACGCCAGCAGCATTGACGACTGGCCGCGCATGGTGAGCTCCACGTGGACGACAGAAGCGCGGTGGTTGAGCGAACCCGATGTGTCGGCATGGGTGGCGCAGGGCAGGCTCAACCTACTCCGAGCGCTTCCCCAGCACGCCGTCCAACCGTCCGTGCGGGCCGTCGTCGCGCGCTATCGCACACACGTCGGGGCTGCGATCGAGCGGCTCAAACAGCTGGCG
>JBELAG010000301.1:0-7537 GCA_049509055.1 Solirubrobacteraceae bacterium | reverse complement strand
CGGTCATCAGGTCACGCTGGACGGCGGTGACGTGCAGTCCGGCGGGACGGTTGATCTCACCGGAGCGTCGTTTACCCCGGGCGCCAGCACCATCCCCGCCCACGACGCCACCCTGCTCACCAACTGACCCGGAGCGCGGCCCGTGTCCATCTCCGCCATTCCGTCGAGCGACGGGAATCAGTCCGACGAGCCGGCAGGCGATGGACAGAATTTCAGTACAACGCCGGGGACCACGAACGCACGTCCGGTCCTGGGCCATAATAGAAGGTCAATGCCCATTCCCAGCAGCGGCGGCGGCCGCCAACGGCTGCGTCGCAGCGGTGAGGACCAGAGCCTGGTCCGGTACTGGAACGTCCTGCGCGAGCGGATCTGGGTGATCGTGGCATGCACGGTGCTCGTGTTCGTCGCGGCGGTGGCCTACGTCGCGCTCGCGCCGCGCACCTATCAGGCGACCGCCCAGATGCAGGTCCAGGCAGCGTCGCCCAACAACGCGGTACTCTCGACGCTGCCGATCCTCCAGCAGAGTGGAGACCCGACCGAGGACGTCCTCACCGGAGCCAGCCGGGTGACTACGCTGCCGGTGGCGGCGGCGGTCGTCCGCACCCTGCACCTCGCAATCTCGCCCGCCGACGCGCTCGGGGACATCGCGGCCGCGCCGATCGGCCAGACCGGCCTCGTCGCCGTGCAGGCCACCGCGTCCTCGCCCGTGCTGGCCCAGCGCCTGGCCAACGCCTTCGTGACCGAGACGATCGCGCTCAGCACCGCGCGCATGCATGCGGTGATCGCCTCCGAGATGCCCAGCCTGACCGCGCAGGTCGATGCCGTCCCGCCCGCGCAGCGGTTCGGCAACGGGGGCGAGACGCTCGACGAGCTCGAGCAGCTGTCCCACACCAATGATCCGACGCTGATCAACGTCGCGCCGGCGACGCTGCCCACCGCTCCGGCGTCCCCCAAGACGAAGCTATCGCTGGTCGCCGGACTGTTCGGAGGCGTGCTGATCGGAGTCGGCGCGGCCTTCCTGCTGCACGCGCTCGATCCCCGGGTGCGGCGCGAGGAGCAGCTGCGCGAGCGCTTCGGCTTCCCGATCCTCGCCCGGATCCCGCGCCAGCCCTTCACGCGCCCGCGCCCGCTGCTGCCGTCCGAGCTGTCGGCCGGCGTGCACGAGGGCTATCGAACGCTGCGCACGACGCTGGCGGCGCGCGCGCCGTCGGCTGACTCGCGCGCGATCCTCGTCACCGGGGCGGCGCCGGGCGAGGGCAAGTCGACGACTGCGATGGGCCTCGCCGCGGCGCTCGCCCAGGGCGGCGCGCGGGTGATCCTGCTCGAGGCCGACCTGCGCAAGCCGACGTTCGCGTCCTCGTTCAACCTCGCCGAGTTCAACGGGGTCGAGCAGGTGCTGATGGGCAAGATGGCGCTCGCCAAGGCGGTCGTGCCGGTGCGCGTCGACGGCGCGCCGCTGCGGGTGCTGGCGGCGCATCGCTCGGTGAGCCAGCTTCCCGGCGGCCTGCCGTTCGGAATCGTGCGCAAGCTGATCACCGATGCCAAGGCGATCGCCGACTTCGTCGTCGTCGACTCGGCGCCGCTCACCGAGGTGATCGACGCGCTGCCGTTCGCCCAGGCCGCCGACGAGGTGCTGATCGTCGCGCGGATGGACCAGACGCGCCTGAGCCGGCTCGACGAGCTCGACGACCTGCTCAGCCAGCACGGCATCGGCAACCTCGGGCTGGTGCTGATCGGTGACCATCCGATGCGCGGCCTCGAGTACTACCACCCCGACGTCAACGGCGGCGGAAACGGGAGCTCGCGACCCTCCCTGCCCAAGCGGTCGCGCCTGGAATCCGAGCGGTCGCGCCGGGGCCCGGTCTAGGCTGCCATGGCGGTCGCACGCCGGCTGAGTCCGCTCAGCGCGCGGCAGATCGCCGCCCTGGCGATCGGGTGCATCGCCGTCGGAGTGCTGTCGGGCCTCAACCCCAAGTACGGGATCGAAGGGGCTCTCGGCCTGATCTTCGCCGTCGTGACGATGATGGACGTGACGCTCGGCTTCCTGCTGTTCACCGTCGCGTCGTTCCTGGACCTGGCGAGCAGCAGCGGCAGCTTCTCGGGGACGAAGGTGCTCGGGCTCGTGCTCGCTGTGTCATGGCTGGCGCGCGTCGGGACGCGGCGCGGCTCCGACGTCGTGGCGTTCTGCTCGGAGAATCCCGGCCTCACCTTCGCGCTGGTGGCGATGCTGGGCTGGGCCGCGCTGAGCTTCGCCTGGGCGTCGAGCCCGAACACGGCGATCAGCGGCGCCGCGCGCTACGCGCTGGTGATGCTGCTCGTTCCGATCGCCTACAGCGCGATCCGCACGCGCCGATACGCGGTGTGGGTGATCGCCGCGTTCGTCGTCGGTGCGGTGATCTCCAGCGCGTACGGTCTGGTCACATCCACCGCCAGCTCGGGCATGGATGCCGGCCGGCTGACCGGCACGATCGGCGAGGCCAACGGCGAGGCCACCGTCCTGGCGGCCGCGATCCCGATGGCGCTCAGCCTGCTCGGCGTCGTCCGGCAGTCGGCGCGATTGAAGCTCGCCCTGCTGGCCGCCGTGCTGATCCTGTTCGCCGGCCTGGTCGGCACGCTGTCGCGCGAGGGCCTGGTGTCGCTGGCCGCCGTGATGGTCGCGGCGGTCGTCTTCGGGGGCCGCTGGCGGCGCACGGCGGCGATGCTGCTGGTCGTCGGCGCGACGATGACCGTCGGCTACTACGTGCTGCTGGCACCGGCGACGTCGCTGGCGCGGGTGACGATGAGCGACACCTCAGGGCGGTCGAGCCTGTGGACGGTCGCGTGGCGGGTGATCGAGGCTCATCCGGTGCTCGGGGTGGGCAACGACAACTTCGTCCTCGTCTCCAGCCAGTACATCAACCGGCCGGGCGCGATCCAGGCGCTCTACTTCATCAACACGCCGAAGCTCACCCACAACACCTTCCTGGAGGCGTTCGCCGACCTCGGGATACCCGGGCTGCTCACGCTGGTGGCCGTGCTCGGCTTCTGCATCGCGTCGGCGGTGCGCGCCGCCTGGATCTTCGAGGCACTCGGCGACCGCGACATGGAGTTGATGGCACGGGCCGTCGTGCTGGCGATCGTCGCGATCATCACCTCCGACATGTTCGTCGCCGCCGCCTACGCGAAGTACCTGTGGATCCCGCTCGCCATCTGCCCGGCCCTGTTGGCGCTCGCGCGCCGCGCCGAGCAGTCCGGCGCCGTGCCCGCGCCCGCGCAGGCTCTGCCGGAACCGTGAGCGGCCGTCCGGACGACGGCGGCGAGCGCGACGGCCAGAGCGGCGCCGGCGCCGGCGCCGGCGCGGCGGCCGGGAGCCCGCTGTTCAGCGTGCTGATCACCGCCTACAACCGCGCGGCGCAGATCACGCGGTGCGTGGCCAGCTGCACGTCCCAGACGTTCGCGGACCTCGAGATCGTCGTCGTCGACGATGCCTCCACTGACGGCACGCCCGCGGTTCTGGCCGCGCTGTCCGAGCCGCGGCTGCGCGTCGTCGTGCACGATCACAACCGCGGGATCTCCTCGGCGCGTGCGACCGCGGTGGCCAACGCCCGGGGGCGATGGCTGGTGATGCTCGACTCCGACTGGGAGCTGGTTCCGCACTCCCTCGCCCGCCTGCGCGAGCTGATCGACACGCTGCCGGCGGGCGTGCGGATGATCCGCAGCCGGCTGGCACTCGACGACGGCACGCTGTCGCCGTCGGTCCTGCCCGAGGGCGTCACCGATTACCGGGGCCGCCTGCGGTGGCTCGAGGCGCTGGCGCTCGACGGCGGCGCCTCGGACGCCGGTTCCTGCGTCCACCGCGACGTGTTCGCGACCGGCGGCTACTTCACCGACCTGCGAGGGCCGTTCGAGACCCTCTGGGAGACCGACCTCGCCCGCCGCGAGCCGAGCCGGTGGGTCCCCGATGTGCTCGGCCTCGAGCACACCGACGCGGCCAACAGCTCGACCCGCGAGTGGGATGTCGCGCGAGCGATCCCGCGGATGCGCCATGAGGGCGACGACATCCGCCGGCAGGTGGAGCGGATGCTGGCCGACCACGGTGATCAGCTGCTGCGCGATGCGCCCCGCTACCACCGCGAGCTGCTCGCGCGGCTGGCGCTGGAGACGTTTCTGTCGGGCGACCGCGGGGCGGGGATCCGCTACACGCGTGACGCGGCCCGGGCACGCGCCGGCGGCGCGCAGCTGTGGGCCACGCTCGCGCTCGGCGTCCTGGGACCGCGACCGCTCGCCGCGGTGAAGCTCGCCGCCCGCCGGCGCCGGGCCCGGCGGGCCGACGCCGCACACGGCGGAGCGTGACCGTGGCGCCCGGCGCTCAGGCGCAGCGCACGCCGCCCCCGCTGCCGCTGATTCCCTATGCGGCGAGCGAGTCCGGCGGCGGGCTCAGCGACCCGGGGGTGGTGAGCAACACGATGCTGGCGCTCGCCACGCAGGTCGCCGGCGCGGCCTTCACCGGTGGGCTGACGCTGTACCTGGTCCGGGCGCTCGGCGTCTCCGGCTACGGCATCTACGCGCTCGCGGTCAGCATCGGGGCGCTCGTCCTGTACCCGGCCGGGATGGGGCTTCCGTGGGCGGTGGGGCGGTTCCTGGCCGACCATCGCGACGACGTCGGGCAGCTGCGAGCGATCTTCGTGCTCGGGCTCCGGCTCCAGCTCGCCGCCGCCGCCGTCGCCGGGGTGGCGCTGTTCGCCCTGGCGGGGCCGCTGGCCGACGCGTTCGGCGATCCGCATCTCGGATGGCCGCTGCGATGGGTGGCGCTGTCGGTCGGCGGCCAGGCGCTGTTCTCGTTTCTCAGCTCGGCCGTCACCTCGGTGCGCCGGTCGGCGATCGCCCTGTGGATGGCGGTGATCGAGAGCGCGACCGAGACGGCCGGCAGCGCGGGGCTCGTGCTGGCCGGGGCGGGCGCGGCGGGCGCCGCGCTGGGCAAGGCGATCGGCTACGGGGTCGCGGCCGTCGCCGGCGTCTACCTGACGCTGCGGCTGCTGCGCCGCCGGGTCCGGGCCCGCGCCGGATCGGCAGCACCGCGCGTCGGTCTGCGGGCGCTGACGCGCTACGCGGGCGCGATGCTCGTCGTCGACGTGACCTGGAGCGCGATCGCCCAGATCGACGTCCTGCTGATCGCGGCGCTGCTGAACCCGAGCGCGGTGGGAAGCTTCGGCGCGGTCCTGCGGATCCTCGCCGTCCTGAGCTATCTCGGTCTGGCCGTGTCCAGCGGGGTCGCTCCGCGGCTCTCGCTCGGCAGCGGATCGCCGGACACCCGCGCGTTCTTCACGGGGATCCGGTATCTGATCGTCGTGCAGGGCGTGGTGATCGCCCCGATGGTCGTCTGGGCCACGCCGATCATCGGCCTGCTGCTCGGCCACGGGTACCGCAGCTCGCCGGAGATCCTCCGGGTCCTCGCCGTGCAGGGCTTCGTCTCGGCGCCCGCCGCGCTCGTCTCGGTCGCCGTCACCTATCTCGGCGAGGCCAGGCGCCGGCTGCGCGTCGTGCTGGCGACGCTCGCCGTCGGCCTCGCCTCGACCTACATCCTGATCCGGTCGGTGGGGGTGGTCGGCGCGGCGGTCGGTGACGACATCGTCGTGATCGTCTACGTGGCGGCCCATCTGTGGATCTGCAGCCGCCTGATCACCCTCGACCTGGCCGGGCTGATGCGATCGCTGTTGCGCACGCTGCTGGCGGCCGCCGCGATGGCGCTGGCGCTGCTGGCGTTCGGCACCGGCCGTCTCTCGGCGGTCGGCTGGGTCGCGGGGCTGGCGCTGGGCGGGGGCGCGTACCTCGGCGTTCTGCTCGTCACGCGCGAGCTGTCGGTCGGGGAGCTGCGCTCGCTCGCGGGGCTGGTCGCGTCACGCCGGCGCCCGTAGCCCCCCGGACGTCAGTGCGAGAGCAGGATCGCGTCCTGGGGCGCGACGGCGGTCGAGCCCGCCCTGAACGATGCGCCGCCGAGGTCGACGCTCCCGCCGGACTGCACGTCGCCGCCGACCAGCGTGATCTGCGAGCGGTAGCGGCGCTTCAGCCAGGACGAGCGCACCGTCACCCAGCCGCCGGTCGTGTTGACGATCGTCGCGCAGGGCCCGAACGCGATGCGCTTGAGGTAGCACGCCCGGAACTCCCGCCGGTAGACGCCCGGCGCGACCTGGACGCTGGTGTGACCGCCGCGGGTGCAGACCGTGCCGGTGCCGGCCAGGCAGCCACGGCCGCCGGGCTTGGCCATCGACTCGACCGGGCCGGTCGGGTAGATCGACTCCTCCGGCCACACCGCCAGGTTGCTGCTGCCCTGCTCGAAGTCCGCCCAGTCGACGATGTGGCCGGGGCTGAAGCCGAGGAGCATCGTGCCCTCCTGGACCTGCCGGGTCTGGGTCGCGTAGGAGGCGCCGGCGACCGCCCGCGACATCGGAACGATGAAACCGTGGGTGCGGGTGGCGATGTAGGCGATCTGGTCCAGCAGCGTCGAGTAGTACGGATCGAGCGTGCCGAAGCTCTCGGGCTCGCCCTCGACCACCCAGGCGTCGACGCCGAGCGACCGGTTGAGCATCCCGAGGCCCTGGGCGGTGTACGGATTCGGCGGCAGCGTGTTGTCGGCCTGGATGAAGCGGGACCCGTTGCGGCGGGTCAGCGCCGCGGCCATCGCCTGATGGGCTCGGCGCAGGGCGATGTCGGAGTGGATCTCGGCGGTCTTCGCGCACCCGCAGTTGGAGTAGTACAGCTCCTGGGAGAGGCTCGGGCTCTGCCAGTCCATCAGCAGGCCGTCATCGGAGTTGTAGTACCGGCGGGCGAAGGCGGTGTAGAACGTGCGCACCGCCGGAATCGCCTGGTCGTCGAGGTAGCCGCCGCCGGCCGACGGGCTGAAGATCCGCTGGCCGGTCCGGGGGGCGTGCAGCCACCAGCTCTCAGACGCCGAGTCGGCGATGATCGGCGGCTGCTGGGCCAGGTCCCAGTCGGTGTCGAGGTACTGCATGACGTCGCAGAAGTGCGTGCGCCCGGCGTGGCAGTCGGCCCGCGCCTTGGACGAGGTCGGCCCGCAGTCGGCCTCGGCGTAGCTCAGCCAGGTGCGCACCAGCGATGCGCTGGCGGTGCCGCCGCCGTTGCACGCGTCGTCAAACGCCCACGTCGCGATGTGGGCGGGCACCCTCGCAGCCTTCGCGGCCCGCGCCGAGCGGGCCTGGACGGTGCGTGCGCCGGCGCCCGCGGACGCGGACCCCGCCAGTGCCCCGGCGCCGATCCCGATGCACGCGACCGCGGCCGCCAGCCATCTCAGCAGCGCCCCGGCGCGCGGGGCACTGGCGGGGGCGGAGGTGCGGCGCACAACAAACGACGACGAAAGCCGTGGCATCCAGTTGTTCCCATCTCTTTCTCAGGCCTACGGGGTTAGCTGCCGGGCTCGCGCTGAAAGAGCAGCGCTACGCCGGAGATCCGGCGATTCGCCCCGGAGGCCGTACGGGCCTCAATCGGGTCCCCCGTTGCCGCGGCATCTGGCGCCTTGGCGATTCGGCTGGGTTGTCAATCG
>JBELAG010000300.1:0-8799 GCA_049509055.1 Solirubrobacteraceae bacterium | reverse complement strand
CCGATGTTCCTGATCATCAACACGGCAGCATGCACGACCAGTTCCAGCTGTGGCCACGGCACCGATACGTCAACCTTCCCGCAGACCACGAAGATCGCCTGGGTCCACATCAGCCACTGAGCGCGGGAAGTTGGCGTCGTCGTCGAAGGCGGCCCGGAAGCCCATCATCGGTTCAGGCGGTCGGCCTCGATCACGACGCCTTCGACGCCGCGGAGATATTGGGGCGGGCGATTGATGCGCGCGTTGATCGCGTCGGCGATCGCGGTCAGGTGCGCATCGAGCTCGCCTTGAGCGATCTGGTCCAGAGCAGGCGCTCGGGCGGTGAGAGAGGATGCTTCTGCGTGCCGCTCGGTGATGGCGCCGAGGTCAGTTGGCGGGGAGCGGCGGCCGGCGTGGCGCGACGGGCTCCGTGTCTGGATCGCTTGCTCAGCTCAGTGGCTGATGTGGACCCAGGCGATCTTCGTGGTCTGCGGGAAGGTTGACGTATCGGTGCCGTGGCCACAGCTGGAACTGGTCGTGCATGCTGCCGTGTTGATGATCAGGAACATCGGATGCGACGGTACGGCGCTTCCGGTGATCCCGCAGTCGGTCGTTGTCCCGTCGATCTTAAACACCAGCGACCCGGGACTCCAGTCCACCTCGTAGTCGTGGTACTGGCCGCTGAGATCCGCTCCCGTGTCGACGGTGCAGGCACTGCTCACGCCGGTGTTGTAGAGATTCTCGTTGATCTCAGACGTGCCGTTGGATCCCAGATCTTCAGCGACGTCGATCTCGGCGGCGTCATCGCTGTCGTTCGGCCATGGGCAGCGAAAGCCGCCAGACGCGCCATCGGCGGTCAGCCAGTTGGGCTGCTGGCAGGCGGCGCCCAACAGCCAGATCGCGGGCCACGCACCGTCACCGCCGGCCATCTCGGCGCGCGCCACCACGGTGCCGTAGGTGAAATTCACCGATCGCATCTGCACCGCACCTGACAGCCAGGAGAGCGGATCAGAGCTGTCGGGCGTCCCCGCCGGGCACGTGAACCCACCGGCTACATACTGCTCGGTCTCGTCCAGCCCATCGGTGCTGTTGACGCTCAACTGCGACGGCTCATAGCACTCCACCTCGCCGTTGGACGTATCGCCCTGCTGATCAAGCTCGGTCCACACGTTGGTGTCGATCGTGCTGTCGCTGGTGAAATCATCAACCAGCGGCACCAGCGGCGCGTCCGCGCTCGCGGACCCAGCCGCATCAGTAGCCGTGACGATAACCCCGATCGTGTGAACCGCCATCCACACCGCAGTCCTCCCACTGATAACCATAGGACGTCGGCGCCCCCGTCCACGACCCCGTCGACACGTTCAACACCCCACCCAACGCCACCGTCCCCGAAATGACCGGCTCTTGCACGGGCTCCGGCGCTGATCCGGCGTCGACCGGCTCCGGAACCACGTTGGTGGCGCGGGACGTCGCCGATATCGAACCGGTCGCGTTGCCGGCGGTGACGACGGCGCGGATCGTGTCACCCACGTCGTCGTTCGTCGGCGTGTACGTGCTCGAGGCGCTTCCGGCGATGTCAGTGCAGTTATCGCCGGAGCTGTCGCAGTCCTCCCAGGCATACGCGTAGCTCGTGGGGCTATAGGCCCACCATCCGTTCGAGGTCGAGATGGTCTCGCCGACCGCCACCGAGCCGCTGATGAGCGGCGCGATGACGTCCACCGGCGGCGGCAGGCCGACGGTCAGCGTCCACGTTTGAGACGTCGCGTTCAGGAAGCCACTTCGCGCCGTGATGATGACCATGGACGTCCCCGCCCTGCGAGGAACGCCGGAGATCGTCGCGGTCCCGTCGCCATTGTCGACGAACGTGACGCCCGCGGGGAGAAAGCCAAGCTTCGTGAGCGACGGGACCGAGTCGCCCGAGGTGGTGGTCACGGTGAACGCAAACGGCGAGCCTGCAGTGGCGGTCGCCGTGTCGGCGCTGGTGATCGTCGGCGGCGAGCTCGCCAGATCACCGAACGATCGCTCCCCGAGCTGCGCGGCTGCGGCGGAGGCTACCCCCGAGATCGCGAATATGGCGGTCAGCACCACGAACGTCGTAATCGGGACGAGCCGCCGACGGCGAGCCTTAATCAAGTGTGATGCCATTCGTAGCGATGCCCCTCTCAAGCTTCCCTTCGGTTGTGCTGGAATTCGCACGCCCGAAACCTGCTTCATACAGGCCGGTGCCAATTGTATCCCGTCCCGCGTCGCGCACCGCGAATCGCTTGTAGGTCGGCGTGCTCATGAGCTCGAGTCGCTCAGGACGTGATCGTGGTGGAGCGCTGATCGCCACTCCGCTGACCCGCACCGGTCCCGGCGCGACGACCGCAGGGCCCGATCGCATAATCTGGCGGGCGCGTGAGGAGACCGCCATCGTAGACGTCGACGTCAGGAGCCTGCTCGGCGGGAGCGCCAGGCTGGCCGGGCGCGTCGGCGACGAGGCCTATTACATCGGCCTCTGCATCCGCGCCGGGCTGCTGCGACCCGAGCCGCCGTACCGGCTCGCCCGCATGCTGCGGGCCTTCGAGCGCCGCGGGCTGCTGGCCGCGCCGGTGACGATCAGCGCGCTGCGCGCCGGGGACGACGTCGCCATGCGCGACGAGCGCGGCGCGGTCACCTATCGCGAGCTCGACGAGCGCACCAACGCGCTGGCCAACGCGTGGCGCGCGCACGGCCTGCGGGCCGGGGAGGGGGTCGCGATCCTCGCCCGCAACCATCGGGGCTTCCTCTACGCGGTGTTCGCCGCCGCCAAGTGCGGCGCCAAGATCGTCCTGCTCAACACGTCGTTCGCGGGTCCCCAGATTCGCGAGGTGGCGACCCGGGAGGGCACCGACCTGCTCGTCTTCGACGACGAGTACGCGACGATGCTGGCCGGGATCGAGCCCCCGCACGGCCATTGGCGTGCGTGGACCGACGACCCCGCCGATGCCGGGCTGGACACGCTGGAGGCACTGATCGCCCGCGGCTCCACGGCCGCGCCGCCCAAGCCGCAACAGCCGCCGCGGATCGTGATCCTCACCAGCGGGACGACGGGAACGCCGAAGGGCGCACCGCGCAGCGAGCCCCGGTCGCTGTCGCTCGTCGGCGGGCTGCTCAGCAAGGTGCCCTTCCGCGCGCGCGAGGTGACCGAGCTGTGCGTGCCGATGTTCCATGCGCTCGGCTTCACCCACATGGTCCTCGGCATCGCGCTCGGGTCAGAGCTCGTCGTGCGACGCCACTTCGATCCCAAGGTGACGCTCGACAGCCTCCACGACCACCGGGTGACCGCGCTGGTCGTCGTCCCGGTGATGCTCCGGCGGATCCTCGATCTCGGCGACGAGGCCGTCCACCGCCGCGACCTGCAGGACCTGCGGATCATCTTCGTCGGCGGCTCGCAGTTCGGCGCGGACCTCGCCCGGCGGTCGCTGGAGACGTTCGGCCCGATCGTCTACAACCTCTATGGGTCCACCGAGGTCGCCTACGCGACGATCGCCACGCCGCAGGACCTCGAGCAGGAGCCGGGCTGCGTCGGTGGGGTCGTGCACGGCACGGTCGTCAAGATCCTCGGCGACGACGACCGCGAGGTCCCGGCCGGCGTCACCGGCCGGATCTTCGTGGCCAACAGCTCGCAGTTCGAGGGTTACACCGGCGGCGAGACCAAGGAGCAGATCGGGGGGCTGATGTCGACGGGCGACGTCGGTCACTTCGACGCCGCCGGACGCCTGTTCATCGACGGCCGCGATGACGAGATGATCGTCTCCGGCGGTGAGAACGTGTTTCCCGGCGAGGTGGAGGAACTGCTCGCCGGCCATCCGGCGATCGCCGAGGTGGCGGCGATCGGCGTGCCGGACGAGTCCTTCGGTCAGCGCCTGCGGGCGTATGTCGTGCTGCGCGACGGAGAACAGCTCACCGAGGACGACGCGAAGGCCTATGTCCGCGAGAACCTCGCCCGTTACAAGGTCCCGCGCGAGATCGTGTTCCTCGACGAGCTTCCGCGCAACCCCACCGGCAAGGTGCTCAAACGCCACCTCGACGAGGGCTCATCGCGATGACGCGTGCGGCGCGCCGCACGGCGCTGATCGCGGCGATCGCCGCCGCGTGCTGCGCGTTCGGGGTGCAGGCTGCGAGTGCGCTGCCGGGGATCGGGGGCGCCCCACGAGGGCCGGTGTCGGGCGCATGGGTCAGCCTGGGCTGCGCCAACCCTTCCAACACCGGTCTGACCGGCGGCCGGGTGCTGCCCGCCTCGGCGCCCACCGACGGCGGCTCGCTGCGCTGCTTCGGCGAGGCGATCGCCCACGGCCCCGGCCTCGGGCCGCAGATCATGGCCGGGCCGACCGGCCTGGGCCCGTCGCAGATCCAGTCGGCCTACATGCTGAGCGGCCTTAGCGGCGCCGGGCGCACCGTGGCGGTCGTCGACGCCTATGACGATCCCAAGGCGGCGTCGGATCTGGCCGTCTACCGGGCGGCGTACGGCCTGCCGGCGTGCACGACGGCCAACGGATGCTTTGCGAAGGTCAACCAGAACGGCGCCGCCGGCCCGTTGCCCGCCGGCGACCCCGGCTGGGGCATCGAGGAGAGCCTCGACCTCGACACGATCTCGGCGACCTGCCCGACCTGCCACATCCTGCTCGTCGAGGCCAACTCAGCCTTGACGGTGAGCCTGGCGATCGCCGAGAACGCCGCCGCCAGAGTCCCGGGCGTGGTGGCGATCTCCAACAGCTACGGCGGCGACGAGACCCCCTGGGAGACCGTCTACGACGCCGACTACGACCATCCCGGGATCGCGATCACCGCCAGCACCGGCGACAGCGGCTACGGCGCCGAGTACCCAGCGGCCTCCCCGGACGTGACCGCCGTCGGCGGAACGACGCTGACCGCGGCGAGCAACGCCCGCGGCTGGACGGAGACCGCGTGGTCGGGCGGCGGCAGCGGCTGCTCGGCATACGAGCCCAAGCCGGCCTGGCAGCACGACACCGGCTGCGCGCGTCGCACCGTCGCCGACGTGTCGGCCGACGCCGACCCCGACTCGGGGCTCGCCATCTACGACACGTACAACACCTGCGGCTCGGGCCGGTTGTGCGACTACCTGATCGAGCTCGGCTACGTCCCGGGCCTCGACGGCTGGGCCCAGGTCGGCGGGACGAGCCTCAGCTCGCCGCTGATCGCCTCGGTGTACGCGCTGGCGGGCAACTCCGGCTCGGTCGTCGCCGGGAGCTATCCCTACGCCCACGCGGACTCGTTGTTCGACGTCACCGCGGGCTCCAACGGCAGCTGCTCGGTGCGGTACCTGTGCACGGCGGGGGTGGGATACGACGGCCCGACCGGGCTGGGCACCCCCGACGGCACCGGAGCGTTCTAGCCCGGCCCGGCGCGGCGCGGCGCGGCGCGAGCGATCCCGGGCCGGCCGGAGCTCCTGGCGACGCCCTCCCGCCCGCCCGTCCGGCCGCCCGCCCGCCCGTCCGGCCGCCCGTCCGCCCGTCCGTCCGTCCGTCCGTCCGTCCGTCCGCCCGTCCGTCGGTCCGTCCGCGGGGCGGCCGTACACTCCGCTCGATGCTGATCCTGCCGCCGGGCCACGCGCAGACGATCGGGCAGCCCCGGGCCATGCGGCCGCGGGAGAAGTGGATGATCGGCGGCGTGCTCGGGATCCTCGTCATCCTCGGGGTGACGCTGGCGGTCTCGCTCGGCACGGCGACCAAGCGCTCGGGCCACGGCTGTATCTCGGTCAGCCTGGCCTACTCGACGGGCGGCACCCAGACCTACCGCTGCGGTGCGGCGGCACGCGCGCTGTGCGATGGCGTCAACCGGCCCGGCGGGCTGACCGGACAGCCCGCCCAGAGCGTCGCCGTGGCCTGTCGCCGCGCCGGACTGCCGATCGGCTGATGCGGCGCCCCACGATCGACCGATGCGCGGACCCTAAGATGCGGGCACGATGACCGACGCCGCCGCCTTCCGCGCCCAGTTTCCCGTCCTCGCCGACAAGGCGTATCTCAACGCCGGCACCGAGGGCCCGCTGCCGCGCCGCGCCGCCGACGCCGTGCGTGAGCGGATCGAGGCGGAGCTGACCGGCGGGCGCTGCGGGATGGATTACATGACGGCGCTGCGCGATCTGGCCACCGAGCTGCGCGCCGGCTATGCCCGCGTGCTGAGCTGCGATCCGGTCGACGTGGCGCTCACCGGCTCCACCACCGACGGCGTCAACACGATCCTGTCCGGCCTGCGCTTCGCCCCCGGCGACGAGATCGTCACCAGCGACGAGGAGCATCCCGGTCTGCTGGCGCCGCTCGGCCGCCTCAAGCGCACCGCCCGCGTGACCGTGACGGTCGCGCCGTTTGCCGAGATCGCCGGCGCGGTGAGCCCCGCCACGCGGCTGATCGCCTGCTCGCACGTGTCGTGGGTGAGCGGTCGCGTCGTCGACGCCGCGGCGCTGGCCGCGACCGGCGTGCCGGTGCTGCTCGACGCCGCCCAGGGCGTCGGCGCGGTGCCGGTCGACGTGCACGCGCTCGGCTGCGCGTTCTACGCGGGGTCGGGCCAGAAGTGGCTGTGCGGCCCGGAGGGCAGCGGCTGCCTGTTCGTGCGCCGCGACCAGCTCGACCAGCTGACGGTGCCGTGGCCGGGCTACGGGTCGCTGGCCGACGCCCGCGACGCACTGGATTCCCCGCCGGCGGAGACCGCCTCGCGCTTCGATCACGGCTTTCCGCCCGGGATCCGCAGCGCGTGGGCGCTGGCTTCGCTGAGCGTGCTCGAGGAGGCCGGCTGGGAATGGGTGCACGGCCGCGCCGCGCGGCTCGCCGCCGAGCTCGCCCAACAGCTGGCTGCGCGGGGGCTGGAGGTGGGCCCGCGCGGGCGCTCGACGCTCGTCTCCTGGAAGGCGCAGGACGCCGACGCCGACGTCGCCCGTCTGGCGCAGGCCGGATTCGTGGTGCGCAGCATTCCCTCCCACGGCCTCGTGCGGGCGTCGGTCGGCGCGTGGTCCTCCGAGGAGGAGCTGGCCCGGCTGGTGGGCCACGCCGCGCCGTGACCGGGCGTCAGCCTCCGACGACGCGCTCGGGACGGGTGTAGATGTTGACGGTCTCGCCCCGGGCGAAGCCGCACAGCGTCAGGCCGCGATCGGCGGCCAGCTCGATCGCCAGCGAGCTCGGCGCGCCGACCCCGACCAGGATCGGCGCGCCGGCCACCGCCGCCTTCTGGACGAGCTCGAACGACAGCCGCCCGCTCACGCACAGGACGCGCCCGCCGAGCGGGACCAGCCCGTCGATCAGCGCGCGCCCGACGACCTTGTCCATCGCGTTGTGGCGGCCGACGTCCTCCCGGGAGAACAGCAGCTCGCCGCGCGGGTCGAACAGGCCGGTGGCGTGCAGGCCGCCGGTGCGCTGGAAGCCGGGCTGGTGCAGGCCGGAGGGCAGCCGCGCGGCGAGGCTCCGGGGGATGGTCGGCCCGTCGGGGAGCGGTGCGCTGTGGACGGCGACCTCCTCGAGCGCGCCCTTGCCGCACACCCCGCACGACGACGTGGTGTAGAAGCTTCGACTTCCCGGGTCGCGGATGAGCGGCCCCTCCACCTCGATCGTGTTGTTGGCGAGGTCCGCGGTCAGCCCGGCCCGGCGCGGACCGTCGATCAGTCCCTCGCCGTAGAGGAAGCCGAGCGCCAGCTCCTCGTCGTGGCCCGGGGTTCGCATCGTCACCGCCAGCGGGGAGCCGTCGACACGGATCTCCAGCGGCTCCTCGATCGCGACGAGATCGTCGCGCCCGTCGTGATGGAACCTCCGGTACACCGCGGCCGGCTCGCGCCCGATCATCCGACCGGGACGGTAGACGATGGCCGCGGCGAACGCCGCGGCCGGCTTCAGGCGAGCGCGGCGTGCGGGCGCAACTCCGCTTCCAACGGCTGGGACTCTCGCTCGAGCTCGCCGTCATCGGAGACCCGGTAGGCGCCGGTGCGCCGCAGCGGCGGCGAGTAGGCGTGAATCGTGACCGCCGGACCGTCGCCGGCGTGCAGAACTCGATGGATCGCGACCGGGGGCACGGTGAAGATGTCGCCCGCGCCGATCTCACGAGACCGCGGCCGGCCGCCGAGCGTCAGACGGTCCTCGCGCACCCGGCCGGAGACGACCGCGATCCCGGCGGCCGATTCGTCGTGATCGTGAAAGCCGGTGTCCTGATCCTCGCTCCAGCAGATCACCCAGGCGTTGACGTCGTCGTCGTCCCAGATCTGCTCGTATACGCGCGCGTCCTCGGCATGCCGGACGAGATGGCGCCAGCGCTCCGGAGACGCGGCCAGGCCGGCTGCGAAGCGCTCCAGCTCATCGATCGTGAGGCTCACATCAAGCTCCCGTGGGGTCGCATAACTGACGTAACTCCATCGAGTTTATCAAGATTAGGTGCGTCGGCGCTCGCGGCGAGAGCGTCGCTGCGCCACGTCGGCTAGGACGGCGACAGCGGGAGTCCGAGCGTCTTGGAGATCGCGTTGTCGGACTGCTTGATCTTTGCCGCGTCGAGCAGGAGCTGGCGGGTCGCCGTCTCGGCCGCGGTGGCGGAGTGGTCGATCCCGGCCTGGGAGATCTTGGCGAGGTCACGCGCCACCCCGTCGAAGCCCGACACCAGCGTGGCGATCACCGGCCGGTACGCGGCCGGGGTGCCGAGCGCCGCGAGGTGCCGGGACTGCTCGAGCGCACCGGCAGCCAGGGCGCCGAACTCCGAGCTGATCTCGGCGTCGCTCTTCTTGCCAGCATGCAGGACGTCGTAGCCGAGCGTCGAGCCGAGCCGGCGAAACTGCCTCTGGACGACGGCGAACGAGGCCTTGAACGC
>JBELAG010000030.1:0-32501 GCA_049509055.1 Solirubrobacteraceae bacterium | reverse complement strand
GGGCTGGAGGTCCGCGAGATGAACGCGCGGTGCTGCGGGATCGCCGGCACCTACGGGCTCAAGGCCGAGAAGTACGACATCGCGATGGCCGTCGGCCGGGACCTGTTTGACCAGGTCGCGTCCTCGGGCGCGTCGACGGTCGCCTGCGACAGTGAGACCTGCCGATGGCAGATCGCCCACGGCACCAAGCTGCCGTCGGTCCACCCGATCGACTATCTCCACCGGGCCTACGGGCTCGACGGCGACGGCGGCTAGCGCCACCGCGCCGGGGAAGCGTCGACACAGTGGTGGGCATCGTGATCGTGTCCCATTCGGACACGCTGGCCCAGGGCGCCGTCGCCCTCGCGCGTGAGATGGCCGGCCCCGCGCTCGCGATCGAGGCGGCCGGCGGGATGGATGAGCCCGGCGTGCTCGGCACCGACGCGCAGCGGGTCCGCGCGGCGGTCGAGCGCGCGATGTCGCCTGACGGCGTGCTGGTGATGATGGATCTCGGCAGCGCGCTGATGAGCGCCGAGTTCGCCGTCGAGCTGCTCGAGGCGCCGGCCGGGCCGGTGCTCCTGTCCGACGCCCCGCTCGTCGAGGGCGCGGTCGCCGCGGCGGTCGCCGCGGCCGGCGGCGCGTCGCTGGCCGAGGTCGCCGCCGAGGCGCGCGGCGCGCTGGTGATGAAGGCGGCGCAGCTGGGCGCCCGCGGCGAGCCCGCCGGGAGCCCCCCCGCCGACGTCGCGGCGGGCGACGGTGCGGCGGGCGACGGCGCGTCCGGCGATGACCGCGTCGTGCAGGCCACGCTGCCGGTCCGCAACGCGATCGGGCTCCACGCCCGGCCGGCCGCCCGCTTTGTCGCCACCGCCCGCGGTTTCGACGCCGAGGTGCGGATCGCCAAGGCGCCCGACGGCGACCCCGTCCGCGCCACCAGCCTCACCAACGTCGTCGCGCTCGGCGCGCGCTTCGGCGACTCGCTGCTGGTCAGCGCAGCCGGGCCGCAGGCGCAGGAGGCGATCGACGCGCTCCGGGCGCTGGCCGACGAGGGCTTCGGCGACGGCCTCTCCGCGTCGGCGCCGGTCCCGGCCCGGGCGCCGGCGCCCGCCCGGGTTCCCGCCCCGGCCGCCCCGGGGCCCACCGCGTCCCCCCGGGAGATCGAGGTGCCGGCCGCCGGCGACGTGCTCGCCGGAGTTCCGGCCGCGCGCGGGCTCGCGCTCGCCCCGGTCCACCACCTGCGGGGCGCCGGCGCGCTGGACCTCCCTCCTGACCGCCCGGCGCTGTCGCCCGAGCGCGAGCGGGCCACGCTCGAGGAGGGGATCGCGATGGCGCGGGAGGCGATCACCCACGACCGTGAGACGCTCGCAGCGCGCGCAGGCCGGGCCGAGGCCGAGATCATGGACGCGCATCTGGCCCTGCTCGACGACGAGGCGCTGCTGGAGCCGGCCGACGCCGCGATCATCGCCGGGGAGACCGCCGAGCGCGCGTGGCACGACGCGGCCGTCGCGGTCGCCCAACGCTATCGCGCGCTCGACGAGCCGCTCCTGCAGGAGCGGGCCGTCGACGTGCTCGACGTCGGCCGCCGTGTCGTGCGGGCGCTCGGCGGCGAGAGCGCCGCGCCGCCGGTCGCCGGCGGGATCCTGATCGCCGGGGAGCTCACGCCCGCCGACGCTGCCGCGCTGGACCCCGACCGCGTGCAGGGGATCGTCACCGCCCACGGCACCGCCACCGCGCACGCGGCGATCCTCGCTCGCGCGCTCGGGCTGCCGGCGGTGGTCGGGCTCGGCGAGGCCGTGCTGGCGATCGCCGAGGGCACGCCGGTGCTGCTCGACGGCGACGCCGGAACGCTGCTCATCGACCCGCCGCCCGAGCTCGCGCGCGCGGCGCAGGAGCGGCGCGCGCGTGCCCGCGAGCGCCAGCGGATCGCGCGCACGCGCTCGCACGAGCCGGGCGCCACCCGCGACGGGACGCGGATCGAGGTGTTCGCCAATCTCGGCAGGACCGCCGAAGCCGCCCAGGCGGTGGAGCTCGGCGCCGAGGGCGTGGGCCTGCTGAGAACCGAGTTCCTGTTCCTGGACCGCGCGCAGCTCCCCGATGAGGAGGAGCAGGCCGAGACGCTGCGCGAGATCGCCCGCGCGCTCGACGGCCGGCCGCTGATCGTGCGCACGCTCGACGCCGGAGCCGACAAGCCGCTGCCGGCGCTGCCGATGCCCGCCGAGGCCAACCCGTTCCTGGGGATCCGCGGGATCCGGCTCGGCCTGGCGCGCACCGACGTCCTCGAGACCCAGTTCCGCGCGATCCTGCGGGCGGCCACCGACTTCCCGATCCGCGTGATGCTGCCGATGGTCGCCACCGTGGGGGAGATCGAGGCGGCCCGGGCGGTGCTGGCCAGAGCCCGCGCCGCAACCGGGATCGACACCCCGATCGAGCTCGGGATCATGGTCGAGGTCCCGGCGGCCGCGCTGCGCTCCGCCCAGCTGGCACAACACGCCGCGTTCTTCTCGATCGGCACCAACGACCTCACCCAGTACACGATGGCCGCCGAGCGCGGCGACGAGCGGCTTGCGCCGCTGCTCACCGGACCGCAGCCCGCGGTCCTGCGACTGATCGCCGCGACCGTCGCGGGCGCCGCGACCCGCGGTCGCACCGTCGGGGTGTGCGGCGAGCTGGCCGGCGATCCGGCCTGCGCCGTGCTGCTGGTCGGGCTCGGCGTGACCGAGTTGAGCATGGCGCCCGCGCTCGTGCCCGACGCCAAGGCCGCGCTGCGTGAGGTCGATCTCGAGACCGCCCGCGCCATCGCCCGGCAGGCTCTGGACGCCGACGACGCGACCGCCGCGCGTGCCCTGGCGAGCGCCCGGCTGTGAGGTAAGCTCACGATCCTGTGGTGACTGGCACCCTCAGCGGGATGCGTTCGTCACGCGTGCTCGCCGCCGGCACAGGATTGCGGGTCGTCCTGTCGCCGGTGGTGATGGCGCTGCTGCTCGGCGGGTCGCACGCGGTCGCGGCGATCATCTTCGTCGTGGCGGCCGCCACCGATTGGTTCGACGGGCGGCTGGCGCGCCGCTGGGGCGTCACGACGCGGCTGGGCGCCCTCCTGGACACGACCGCTGACAAGCTGCTCGTGACCACCGCGCTGATCGCGCTGGTGGCGATCGGGCGCGCGTCGCCGTGGGTCGCCCTGATCATCCTCGGGCGCGAGTTCACGATCCTCGGGCTGCGCGCGGCCGCGGCGGGCAGCGGCCAGAACTTCGAGACCTCGATGTTCGGCAAGTGGAAGGCCACCGTGCAGTTCGCGGCGATCGTGCTGGCGATGTTGCGCCCCGACGCGGTGTTCGCCGGCGCCTACCTCGACCAGTGGGCGATGGTCGTCGCGGCGGTGATGACCGCCTGGTCGGGGATCGACTACATCGCGCGGTTCTCGGCCTCGATCCGGGAGGCGTAGCAATGACGCGCGTGTTCGTCACCGGCGGCTCGGGGGTGATCGGCAGCGCGCTGGTGACGCGCCTGGTGGAGCGCGGCGACGAGGTCGTGGCGCTCGCGCGCTCCGACGAGGCGACGGCGGCGCTGGCCGCCCGCGGCGCGCGGGTGGTGCGCGGCGACGCCAACGACGAGCGGGCGCTGACGGCGGGGATGGAGGGCTGCGAGCTCGCGTTCAACGTCGCCGGGATCAACTCGCTGTGCGTCGAGGACCCGGTCCCGATGCAGCGCCTCAACGCGCAGGGGCCGGAGCTGGCGGTGCGCGCCGCCCGCGCCGCGGGCGTGGCGCGGCTCGTGCACACCTCGTCGGCGGCGACGCTCGGCGAAGCGCACGGGGCGATCGGCGACGAGCGCAGCCCGCACCGCGGCTGGTATCTGTCCACCTACGAGCGCACCAAGACCGAGGGCGAGCGCGGCGCGTTCGCCGCCGCCCGCGAGACCGGGCAGGACCTCGTCTGCGTCAACCCCTCATCGGTCCAGGGCCCGGGCCGGGCCGGCGGGACCGGTCGCTTCCTGATCGCCTTCCTCGACGGCCGCCTCAAGGTATTCGTGCCCACCACCGTCAGCCTGGTCGACATCGCCGATTGCGTGGAGGGCCACCTGCTCGCCGCCGAGCGCGGCGTGGCCGGCGAGCGCTATGTGCTCAACGGCATGACGCTCAGCATCGCCCAGGCGCTGTCGCTCGCCGCCGACGTCGCCGGTGTGCAGCGCACGCCCCGCCTGCTGCCCCGCCCGGTGGCGACCGTCGCCGCCACCGTGGTGGAGCGCTCGTTCCGGCTGGCCGGTCGCAAGCCGCCGGTCTGCCGCGAGATGGTCCGCACGCTGCTGCACGGCCACCGCTACGACGGCTCCCGCGCGACGCGCGAGCTCGGCCTGCGCTACAGCGAGCCCCGTGACACCGTCCGGCGGACCGTCGACTGGGCCCGCTCGGTCGGCCTCCTGCGCTCCGCCTGACGCGCGCGACGTGCGCCATGTCACGCTCGCGGCGCGATCGCGCCGGTAGCCTCGCGGCGGCAGGCTGTCCCGTCCCGCTCCGCGGTCTCCCGCCCCAATGCTCGCTCGATCGACTCCCATCGGATACATGCGCTGCCCGCATTGCGGCCTCAGCGTGCCGCTGCGCGCCGCGTACCTCACGCTCGACGTGTGCCCGCGCTGCGTGGCTCGTCGCCGCGTCACCCGCCCGATGGCGGTCTCGCTGTGCTCGGACCCGGTCGCGCCGGCCGCTTCCGCTGCACCGCTCGCGCTCGGCGAGCGCTCCACCTGACGGCGACCTAAGGGTGGCGGAATCCGGCGAGTGGCTGGGCGTGGCTGGGGCCGCCCGCTCGCCCCGATCGTACTGGTGGTCCGTGAGGGCGAGCGGGTGGCTCCAGGCGCGTCCAGACGCCGTCGGAGCCGTCAATACATTCGTCGCGGGCCCTAAACGCCCCGCCGGTTGCGCTAAACGTCGCCGCGAATAAATGTGCGGTTGCTCGATGTGCCGGCGCGTCCTGACCGGCACCATGCCCGGGTTGGATCGGCGGTGTGACCAATGAAAGGACAAAGGCGATGCGCAGGTTGGTCTTCTTCGACGCGTTGAGGGGTGACGGGCGGACCGCCGGGAACGGCGAGCGCCGGCCGAGGCGGTCGCCGCTGCGCCGGCCCGCCGTCGGGTTGATCGTCGCGGCCGGATGGCTGTGGCTGGGCAGCGCCGGGGCGTGGGCGGACAACTCGATCGACACGACGGGCTGTGCGTCCAGCGGCGCCGCGGAGTTGACGGCCCCGGCGCCGTCCGCCCAGCAGAACCAGTGGGGCAACGCCTTCGTGGCGCCGACGGGCTATCTGAGGACGTTCACCGCCGACCTCGCGGCCGACGGCGATCAGCCGGTGACGCTCGGGCTGTTCAACGAGAGCAGCGCCGGGCCGACCGGTTCGCCGCTGTGGAGCGCCGCCGCGACGATCAACTCCACCGGCTCCGCCTCCACCTTCCAGCTGCAGACCTTCACCGTCGATCAGCCCGTGAACCCGGGCCAGAGCTATGCCTTCGCATTGATTCCCGGCCCCCCGACCGCCACCGCGTGGTGGGCCTCGGGGTCGCCGACGCCGGGCGCCTGCAGTCCCGGCCCGGTCGTCGACGGATACGCCGGCCAGGGCTGGCTCCCGCCGCTCACCACCTTCACGCTGCTGTTCACGGCGGACTTCGCATCGCCGGCGCCACCGGTGGCCGCGCCCGCCCCGGTCGCGTTCGGGGCCCAGCCGACGGGAACGCTCAGCGACGCGCAGACGGTGACGATCACCTCCCCGGGAGAGGTGCCGGTGACGCTCGGCCGGATCGGCGTCTCGGGCGCGAACGGCGGCGATTTCATCGTCGTCGCCGACCAGTGCTCCGGTCAGACGTTGACGATCGGCGCGAGCTGCACGATCGGGGTGCGGTTCGCCCCGCAGGCCACCGGCCCGGCGTCGCGCACCGCGTCACTCGCGATCCCGTACGCCGACGGCTCCGGCCCGCCCGCCGGCGCCGCGGTGCCCCCGTTCGGCGTTGCGACCGACACGCTGTCGGGAACGGCGCAGACGCCTCCCGCCACCCCCGCTGCGAGCACCGGACCGGCGGGGCCCGCCGGCCCGGCGGGACCGGCCGGGCCCGCGGGGCACGCCGGAGCCAACGGCGAGATCGAGTTGGTGACGTGCAAGCAGACCACCCGGACGGTGACGATCGACGGGCACAAGCGGCGCGTCACCCACCAACAGTGCAGCACCAAGCTGGTCTCCGGGCGCGTCACGTTCACGATCACGGTCAACGCGGTCGCCGCGCTCTCGCGCTCCGGCGTCCTGTACGCCACCGGGCATCTGACCCGCTCGCGTGTCGTGCTCGCCGCGCGCCGCGCGGTCACCCCGGGGCGCTACACGCTGACGCTCGGCAGTGGCCGGCTCAGTCGCCGTCAGGAGGTGACGATCGGCTGACCGCCGGCGACCGTCGCCGCGAACGGCGGGCGGGGGTCGTCGTCCCGTTCGCGGCGGCGGCGAGCGCCGTGAGCTCGGCGCGCAGCGCGTCGATCAACGGCCACGGGTCGGGAACCTGAACGCGGTCGGTGACGATCGCGAAGTCGAGGCGATCCTCGTAGCTGAGCACGGTGATGTTCAGCCCGATGCCGTGCGCGATCGCCGACACCGGATAGTTGGCCAGCAGGCGCGCGCCGGCCGAGTACAGCGGCGTCGGAGATCCGGGGACGTTGGAGATGACGATGTTGAACAGCGGCGTGACCGCGTTGCGCGCGGCCAGCCGCGTGGTCACGCGGGAGGCGCGCGCGATGACCGCCGGCGGGATGAACTGGGTCGCGTCCTGCAGCAGCGAGGCCGGGACGGCGCGATGGTGCTCCTTGGCCGAGCGCATCGTCTCGTGCGCGGCGGCGACGCGCGCCAGCGGGTCACCGAGGTGGGTCGGGATCGTGACCGCCATCGTCGAGACCCGGTTGCCGTAGGTGCCGCGCTCCTGGGCGGTCCGCACCGAGACCGGGATCATCGCGACCAGCGGCTCCTCGGGCAGCTCGCCGCGCTCGATCAGCCACGACCGCAGCGCCCCGGCGCACATCGCCACGATCACGTCGTTGACGGTCGCGCCGAGCGCCGTCTTGACGGCCTTGACCTCGGTGAGCGACAGCGTCGCGAACGCGACGCGGCGATGCGGCGAGACCGGGCCGTTGATCGTCATCCGCGGCGGCCGCGAGCGCGGCGCCTCGAGCACCCCGCCGTCGCGCGCGCCGCGACCGATCCGCCCCACGCGCCGGGTGACGCGGGCGACGGTCGTCGCGCCGGGGACGCCCGCCACGCCCGGGATCGCGTCGAGATGCGCGAGCGTCCGCGGAACCGCGCGCCAGGTGCGCAGCTGCTGGCGCGGAATGCCGGCCAGGCCGCGGGCGAGCATCGCGAACTGGTCGGGCGCGGGCGCCGCCGGCACGTGCGCCGGCGCCGGCGCGATCGTCCGGCCCGCGGGGGACGGATCGAGCAGCACGCTCAGGATCTCGGCACCCGAGACGCCGTCGATCGCGGCATGGTGGATCTTCGTGAACACGGCGACGCGGCCGTCCTGCAGTCCCTGAATCACGTACATCTCCCACAGCGGGCGAGCGCGGTCCAGCGGCCGGGCGTGGATCCGCGCCACCTGCTCGGCGAGCTGATGATCGTCGCCGGGCGCGGGCAGCGCCAGCTCACGCACGTGGTACTCCAGGTCGAAGTCGGGGTCCTCGATCCAGTACGGGTGATCGAGCCCGAGCGGAACGAGCGCGAGGCGCCATCGAAACGGCGGCAGCAGATGGATCCGCTCCTGCAGCACCTCGGTCATTCGCTCCGCGGTCAGGACGCGGCCCGGCGCGCTCGACGGATCGTAGATCGACAGGCCGGAGACGTGGCCATGGGTCCGGCCGTCCTCCACGGCGAGGAACTGCGCGTCAAGGCTCGTCAGCTGGCGGATTTCGCGATCCTAACCCGCCACCCGGTGCGCGTGCGCGTCAGCGCGATGACGGCAGGCGGGCGAGCGCGAGCAGGCCGCCGGCGAGCGCGACCAGCCGCCGGCGGCCAGCGCGTCCCCATCGCGCTCATGAACGCGGCGCGGGCCGCGCCCGCCAGCAGCACGCCGGCGGCACCGCCGACACGGCCGGCGACGGCGAGGGCGCCCCCGAGCGAGCCGAGGATGAGGTGCGTGGCGGCTGCGGGGACGTGCCGGCCGGCGAGCACCGCGATCATCCGGCGCTGGTAGCGGGCCGACATGACGCTGCCGATCACCGCCACGCCGAGCGCGCCCCCGACCTGCAGCGCGACGGTGTTGGTCGCCGATCCGATCCCGGAGTCGTCGTGCCCGACGGCGCCGACGACTGAGTTGGTCGCGGTCGGCAGCAGCAGCCCGGCGCCCAGCCCGATCAGCAGCATCCCGGTCACGACGTCGCCGTACGTCGCGGTGGGCGTGCAGGCCGCGGAGATCTGCCACCGGCCGCCCGCGATCGCCGCCAGGCTGGCGGCGACGGTCAGCCTGATCCCCACACGGCGCGCGATGATCGGCGCCAGCGGCGCACGACCAGCACCGCCCAGCGGGATCGGGCCATGATCGCCATCCCCTCCGCTCAATACTCAACAGTATTCAATACTTCGCCGTATCATGTTGTATTCGAGCTTCGCCGGCAAGGACGATCTGTTCTACGCCCTGATGCAGCAGCGCATCGGTGAGCGACTCGCGCTCGTCGCCGCCGCGGTTGATCGCGAAACGACGCTCCAGGACACCGCGCGCGACGCCGGCGCGGTGCTCGTCGAGCTGATCTTCAACCAGGCCGATTGGCAGCTCCTGTTCATCGAGTTCTGGGCCCGGGCCGTGCGCGACCCGAACCTCCGGGAGGAGTTCGCCCGCCAGCGACGTGCGGCGCGAGAGTTGATCGCGCGCTTCATCGAGCAGCAGGCCGCGCGACCGGGCGTCGATCTGCCGGCGCCCTCGGCTCAGCTCGCGATCGCGGTGCTCGCGCTGTCCAACGGCATCGCGATCGAGCACCTCGCCGACCCCGAGACCGTCGACCGCTCGGTCTTCGGCGCGACCCTCGGCCTCCTGCTCGGCGGCCTGGGCACGGACGCCCGGTCAACCGGCCGTTAGCCCCGTTGCGGGTGACGGGCGTTCGCGCGACTTTGGGCGCGGGCAGGCGCCTTGACCGCCGCCGCCGTCGAGGTCGGGGGGGTGGTCCACAACACTCACCCTGCCGGTCACGCGCCCGGCGCTCCCGCACGCCGCCGACCCGGGGCGGTGGAACCGTCTTCATGCCCAGCATGGATACGGTTTCTGAGCCCCCAAGCCAGGGTCGAGCGAGGCCAACGTTCATAGGTCCCCGATCCGAGCGGCCGGTGGCGCGATGGCCTAGCCTTGAGAACACGGTGACCCGGCCTTGCAGGAGATCGCCGGACCCGATGCGCGGGCGCCGCCGTCGCGGGCCGCCGCGAGCGCGGGCCGCCACCGCAGCCGCTCGTGTCGCCGTGGTGACCGCCGCACTGGCGGCCCTCGTCGCCACCGCGCCCGCACACACCGCCGCGGCACACACCGCGGCCTCGGCCGGGACGCGACACCACACCCGGCCCGCCGCCGCGGCGTCGGGGCAGATGCTCCCGGGCACCGACTGCCAGGCCTTTCCCGCCGACAACGTCTGGAACACGCCGGTCACCGGGCTGCCGGTCGACCCGCACTCGGCGCGGTGGCTGGCGAGCATGGCGGCCGGCTCGACCGACCTGCACCCCGACTACGGCCCGGGTGGCGGCGCGAGCCCGTACGGGATTCCCTGGCAGATCACGCCCGCTGACCCGACGCTGGTCGGGGTCACGTTCCAGTACGCGGACCAGAGCGACCCGGGGCCGTACCCGTTCGCGGCGAACACGCCGATCGAAGGCGGCTCCGATTCCAGCGGTGATCGCCACGCGCTGATGGTCGACCCGACCACCTGCGTGCTCTATGAGCTCTATGACGCCCACTACCAGCCCGGTGACCGGTCCACGGCCGGCTCGGGCGCGATCTGGAAACTCGACTCCAACCAGCTGCGACCGGCCGGGTGGACCTCGGCCGACGCGGCCGGGCTGCCGATCCTGCCCGGCCTGGTCAACTACGACGAGGTGATGTCCGGCCACCTGGACCACGCGCTTCGCGTCACCGCCGAGATCACCGACACCAGCTACGTCTGGCCGGCCCGCCACGAAGCCGGCTCGGTCACCAACGCCGCCGACCCGCCGATGGGCGCCCGCTTCCGCCTGTCGGCCGGGTTCAGCCTCCCGCGCTCGGAGTGCGCACGACCGTGCCAGGTCGTCATCCGCGCGATGAAGACCTACGGCCTGATCCTCGCCGACAACGGCAGCAACTGGTTCTTCGGCGGCACCACCGATCCGCGCTGGACCTACACGATGGTCGACCAGCTCAAGCAGATTCCGGCCGGCGCGTTCCAGGCGGTCAACGAGTCCTGCCTGATCGTCAACCCCAACTCCGGTCAGGCCCTGCAGCCGGGCACCGCCGCCTATCGCAAGGCCTGCGTGAGCTGACACGCCCGACGAGCGCGCCGTGCTGGCGCGCCGCTCGCCTGGACACGAGCTCCCGCGCGGGGCAGAATTCGAGCATGTCCGGGGCTGCAGAGCAGGAGACCAACGCCGCCGAGCGCCGTCGCTGGAACGACGAGTATTGGGCCTCGGTCTGGCCCAAGCGCGAGACGCTGACCAGCGCTGTGACGCCCCTCCTGCTCGACCTCGCCGGCGTGCGAGACGGCGACCGCGTCCTCGACATCGGCAGCGGCGGCGGGACGGCCACGATCGCGGCGGGCCGCCGGGCCGGCGAACGCGGCGCAGCGCGAGGAGCCGACATCTCCGCGCCGCTCGTCGAGCTCGCGCGCCGGCGGGCCGAGGACCAGGGCGCACCCACCGTCTCCTTCCAGGTGGCCGACATGCAGCACGACACGATCGACGGAGCACCCTTCGACGTGTCGATCAGCCAGTTCGGCGTGATGTTCTTCGATCAGCCGGCCACCGCCTTTGCCAACATCCGGCGTCATCTCGTCGAGGGCGGACGCCTGGGCTTCGCGTGCTGGCAATCGGTCCAGCGCAACCCGTGGTTCGTCGGCCCGGCGCTCGCCGGATACGCCCCCGCGCCGCCGCCGCCGGCGCCCGGTCGGTCGCCGACTGGCCCGTTCAGCCTCAGCGATCCCGACCGGGTGGCCGAGATCCTCGCCTCCAGCGGCTGGACCGCGATCGCGCGCCACCCGCACGAGCTCGTCGTCGAGGTCGGTCGCGAGGCGATCGTCGACGACGAGCAACTGACGTTCCTCGGCGTGCCCGACTCCTCGCTCCAGGACGCGCGGCAGGCCGTGGACGAGCACCTGCTGGCTCTCACCGCCCGCGACGGCCGCATCCGAGCCCCGCTCTCGTTTCAGATCTTCACCGCCACCGCCTGACGGACGCGCGCACCCGAGCGCGGCATCACCGATCGGCTCGGGAAGGAACGTGCGGGTTCAGCGTCGTTGCTTGGAGCGGGCCGTGAACCGGTCGCGCTTCGCCCAACGAGGAGGAGCTGTCAATGCGCATGAGAAGACTGATCCCGGCGGTCCCGATCGCCGCGATGGCACTGGCCGCCTGCGGCAGTTCGACGGTCAGCACGACGAGCTCGACGATCACCGTCGCGCCGGCCGCCGCCACGGTCACGACGACGGCCGCGACGGCGTTTCTCACGCCGCTGACGACCGTCTCGACGGTGGCATCCACGGTCCCCGCCGGCGGTGATGTCAACCCGTACGGAATCGCTCTGCTGAGGACCTCGACCGGCAAGCTCCACGCCGGCGACCTGCTGATCAGCAACTTCAACGACAAGGCCAACGACCAGGGGACGGGCACGTCGATCGTCGAGATCACCCCGACCGGGCAGCGATCGCTGTTCTCGAGGATCACGGCGAGCGCGCTGCCGGGACGCTGTCCCGGAGGCGTCGGGCTGACGACCGCGCTGAGCGTGCTTCCCGGCGGGTACGTCGTCGTCGGGAGCCTCCCGACGACCAACGGCAAGTCGGCGACGGCGCAGGCCGGGTGTCTGATCGTGCTCGACAGCGGCGGCAGGCCGGTGAGCACGATCGCCGGCCCGCAGATCGCCGGTCCTTGGGACATGACGTCGGTGACCCACGGCGACGCGACGACCCTGTTTGTCAGCAATGCGTTGAACGGCGGGGCCGCGAGGGGCGTTCAGACGATCAAGAACTCGACGGTCCTGCGCATCCGCGTCCAGTCAGGTCCCGGCCGGTCGCCGAAGGTTCTCGGTGAGACCGTGATCGCGGACGGGATCCCCTGGCGCGATGACCCCAACGCGCTCGTGATCGGACCGACCGGCGTCGCCCTCGCCCCTGACGGGAAGCTGTACCTCGCCGACACGCTCGACAACCGGATCGCCGCGATCCCTCAGGCGATGACCCGCACCACCCCGGCGGCGGATGGCGGCGCGACCGTCTCGGCCGGCGGGAAGCTGATCCAGCCCCTCGGGCTGACGCTCGCGCCGAACGGCGACATCCTGACCGCGAACGCCGGCAACGGGAACATCGTCGAGACGAAGCCCACCGGCACGCAGCTCGTCGTGCGGACCGCTGACACGAAGACCGGCGCCGGCTCGCTGTTCGGCCTCGTCGTCAACGCGACCGCAACCGGCATCTACTACGTCGACGATGGCGACAACACGCTGAAGCTGTTGCACTGACCGCGACCCGCGCAGATGACGTTAGGGCAACCTAATTAATTAGGTTTAGGACGCCATAATCTGTGCGCCGCCGCTCCCGCGGCGCGGCAACAACCTGGGGGGTGAAGGATTCTGGTAGCGGATATCGCAACAAAGATCCTTCACGTCTGGCTGATCGGCCACGGCTGTCGAGTGACGAGACGCCGGGCCGCCGCGTTTCCCTCCAGGGCGTCGCGATCGTGGCCGGGATCGCCACCTGGCTGCTCGTCGTCTGGCTGATCGGGCGCTTCCACGCGGGGGAGTTCGACATGTAGGCCGCCACCGGCCTGCCATCGCTGGTCGTGCTGTTGATCGTCATGAACTGGTTCTTTCACCAAGGTCTACTGGACCGGTTGGATCTCACATCATCACGGCCGCCGCCGAGCGCTGCTCGCCGGCGATCCGGACGCCAACAAGCGCCGGATGCTCGCCGGGCTGGCGCTGCTGGGCTTCACCTCGGTGTACCGCGAGTGCTTCGCGGTGGTCATCTTCCTCCAGAACCTGCGAGAGCTCTACGGCTCGAGCGTCGTGCTCGAGGGCGTCGTGATCGGCGGCCTGTTCACCGCCGCGGCCGGCGTGCTGACCTTCGCGCTGCATCAGCGCCTTCCCTACCGCCGGCTGCTGATCATCACGGGGCTGACGCTCCTGTTCGTGCTGCTGGTCTCCGTCGGGGAGGAGGTACAGGAGATGCAGCTCGCGGGCTGGATTCCGACCAGCGCCATCCACGGTTCTCGATCCCCGGATGGATGGGGACCTGGTTCTCGCTGGTTCGGCAACCGGCAGACGTTCATCGGCCAGTTCATCGCCCTTATGCGGATGATCGGCTCCTACGTCGCCGCGCAATACCTCCGGGTGTGGCGGCCCCGGCGCCGCGGCCAGCAGGCCGCCCGGCGCGCGGATCAGATCCCCGAGCAGCCCGCGGATCTTGCGGTCGCCCCCGCCACGCGCCTCGCTCCGATCACCTAGCCCGCGCCCGCACATGACACGGGCGCGGCGCGGTCAGCTCGATTCGCCGGTGACGCGCTGCTCTCGCCAGCGCGAGATCAGTGCCGGCATCTCACGCTGGAGGAACTCGAAGAAGGCCAGTGACTCGCTGAGCCGCTGCCCGGCGGGAGTCGTCGGTCCGACAGCGTCGATCCCATCCCGGGTGGTGGTGATCCAGCGGTCCAGGAGCCGCTCGCGGCGGACGACGAGCTCGAACCACGTCGGATCCTGCAGGACATAGCGATCGCGCCGCGTGCCCGGCTGACGCTCGCGGGTGATCAGCCCCAGTGGGCTGAGGTAGTTGACCGCCCCCGAGATCGCGCCGCGGCTGACCTGCAGCTGCGCGGCCAGGTCGTCGGCCGTGAGCCCGACGTCATCGGTCGCCAGGAGCGTCACGAACACGAGCGCGGGCATCCGCGGCAGCCCCGCCTCGACGAGCGCCGAGGCGAAGCTCTCCACGAAGCGGTGGACCCGCGGCTCCCTGTCGGGGCCACGTCGCGTCACGGCGCCGGTTCACCGCCAGGTTTCATAGAGATCTGAAGATTGTGTAGCCTGTGAACAGTGATGCGGCAGTGTACGCCGAGCCGCCCGGCGGGACGCCCGCTGTGACCCCACCACCGGTCATCGCCACGCGCGCGCTGTCGAAGGACTACGGATCCGGCCGGGGACTGTTCGAGCTCGACCTGGAGGTCTGGCCCGGCGAGGTGTTCGGCTTTCTGGGCCCCAACGGCGCCGGGAAGTCGACGACCATGCGCCTCCTGCTGGACCTGATCAGGCCGACCTCGGGTTCGGCGCAGCTGCTCGGCCTCGACAGCGTGCGAGACAGCCTCGAGATCCGTCGCCGGGTCGGTTTCCTGCCGGGCGATCTCGCCCTGTATCCGAAGCTGACCGGACGGGCGATGCTCGACTATCTCGCCGAGCTCCGGGGGGGCGTTGACCAGCGGGTGCGCGATGGGCTGGTCGAACGCTTCGACGCCGATCTGGACCGACCGGTGCGACAGCTGTCGACGGGCAACCGGCAGAAGCTCGGCTTGATCGGGGCGTTCATGCACGAGCCCGAGCTGCTCATCCTGGACGAGCCGATCTCCGGTCTCGATCCGCTCGTGCAGGAGAGCTTTCACGCGCTGCTGGGCGAGGTCAGCGCCCAGGGCCGCACGGTGTTCCTGTCGTCGCACACCCTGTCTGAAGTGGAGCGCGTGACCCACCGGGTGGCGATCCTCCGCGAGGGCCGGCTCGTCGTGGTCGACTCGCTGGAGAGCCTTCGCAGATTCGCGGTGCAGCGGCTGGCGATCGAGTTCGGCGCACCCGTCGACGCCGCCGAGTTCCGTGCCCTGCCCGGCGTCACCGACGCGCAGGCCGCAGATTCGACGGTGACCGTGAGCTTCGAGGGCTCGGCCGACGCCGTCGTGAAAGCGGCCGCCGCCCACGAGGTGCGAGCGATCCGCCCGCGGGAGGAGGACCTCGAGGACATCTTCCTGCGCTACTACCGGACCGAGCAGCCGTGAGCAGGCCGGTCGCCGCGATGACCTTCCGTCTGCGGGCGCCGTCGGCCGCGTCGGCGATGGTCGGGTTGATCGCGCTGCTGCTCGCGGTCGGGGCGCTGTTCCCCGCGGTGGGACACACGATCGGCACCCTCAACATCCCCAAGGGGGTCGCGCAGCTGCTGGGCGGCGCCGACTACGGCACGATCACCGGTTGGTATCGCAGCGAGGTGGGCTCCATCTACGGCCCGCTGCTGATCGCCGCGCTCGCGATCACCGGCGCCGCGGCCGCCACCGCCGGCGAGGAGGAGGATCGGATCCTCGGACTGGTGCTCGCCCACCCGGTCACGCGCTCGCGTCTGATCGTCGCCAAGGGCGCGGCGATCGCCGCGATCGTGGTGCTGGTCGCGCTGGCCACATGGGTTGGCCTGGTCGGCGGCGTCGCGCTCGCCGGCGGGGGGATCAGCGCCGGGCGCCTGGCCGCGTTCTGCGTGTCGCTCGCGTTCTTCGGCTTTGCGTCCGGCGCGGTGGCGCTCGCGCTCGGCGCGGGGACCGGCCGGCGCTCGCTCGCCAACGGAGCTGCGGCGGGCGTAGGCGTGATCGGCTGGTTGATCAACGGCTTCGCGCCGCTGGTCAGCGGCATCCACTGGCTCGTGTACCTGTCGCTGTTTCACTACTACGACGGCAACGACCCTCTCAGCCACGGGGTCGACGTCGCCGCGCTCGCCGTCCTCGGCGCCGTCGCTGTGGTGCTCACCGTCGTCGCGGCGGTCGCGATCGGCCGCCGGGACCTCCGGGCATAGACCGCCGCCGATCGGCGCGAGTGGCGTCGGCCGGGCGTGTCGTGCGAGACGGCGCTGCGGTGGCCGTGACGAGAGCTCGCGCCGGTCGCGGACGCCGAGCTTCTGCATCCCGCGGTACAGGTGGGTCTCGACGGTCCGGACGAGATCACGAGCCGGGCGGCGATCTCGGCGGTGGACTTGAGCGTCTTCTCCTTGGAGAGCGTGAGCGAGACCGGCGATGCGTTCACTCTTTCACCGGCCCGCGGCGGTGTCATGCGTAGCGCGGGCGCCCCCGTGTCCTGGTCGACGACCGTCACCGGCAGGCCGTGCGCGATCACGACCGGAGCGAGCCAGATCTTCGGACGCGCAGGATCTCGGACGCTCGAACACGCATCCCGGTGGGCGGGGGTGAGGTGCTCACTCCATCGTTCTCCGTTATGCCGCGGGCCGGTCGGTGCGAGGCATTCCCGGGCCCGGGCCTGACTCTGACATCAGGAGGCGACTGCGTAGGCGCGCCGAACGCCCCGCTTCGCTAGACATGGGCGTCGCATGGCGGCATCCCGACCGCATTCGATGCTCCGCGCCCACGCGGGCGCGGAGCGCGCGACGAACATCGAGCTGTTCTTCGACCTCGTCTACGTGTTCGCCGTCACGCAGCTGTCGGTCTTCCTGCTCGCCCACGCGACGATCCACGGCGCGCTGCAGACGCTGGTGCTGTTCGGGATGGTGTGGCTGGCGTGGGCGTACACGACCTGGGTGACCAACTGGCTCGATCCCGGGCGCCTGCCGGTCCGGTCGCTGCTGCTGGTCTTGATGGTCGCCAGCCTCGTGATGTCGGCGGGGCTGCCGCGGGCGTTCACGTCCTGGGGCCTGGCGGTCGGGTGCACCTATGCGGGCATGCAGATCGGCCGGACCGTGTTCGTGGTCGTGGCGCTGCGGGGGGAACGCCTGCAGCGCAACTTCGAGCGGATCCTGGCGTGGTGCGTGGTGAGCGGAGGGCTGGCCGTGGTCGGCGGCATCGCGACCGCAACCCCCCGCGAGCTGCTGTGGCTGGCGGCGGTGGCGGTCGACGTCGCCGGCGGGCTTGCCGGGTTCTACACGCCCGGCCTCGGTCGCTCCCGCACGGCCGATTGGACGATCGAGGGCAACCACCTCGTGGCGGGCATCATCGTCACCGCCGCGGCCGATCAGACGGTGCTCGACGATCCCTCCGCGCGTCCCGACGCCGCCGCGGCGGTGATGATCCTCGGCGGCAGCGCCCTCTTCGTCGCCGGCCACGCCGCGTTCAAGTTCGCCGTCTGGCGGGCGGTGCCGGCGACACGACTCATCGCGATCGTCGTGCTCGGACTGCTCGGCCTGCTGGCGCCGCATGTGTCGGCGATCGTGCTGGGCGTATGCGCGGGGGTCGTGCTGATCGCGCTCGCGGCGTCGGATCGCATCCGCCCCCGATCGTCGCCGGCCGGCGCCGGCGGGCTGCCCGACGGCTCGTGACCCGCGGCGCTCGGGGTCGACCTCGGTTCTCAGCCGACGGCGCGAGCACCGCGCTCGTCGGGGCCCGGCGGCGTGCGGACCGGTGACACGTGGAAGTCGAGGTCGTCGCCGCCGCAGCGCTCGCAGCAGATCTCGAGCCACTCCGGATCGGTGGCGCGGGTCAGCGTCCACGTGGCGCCGCATTCCCAGCACGCGCACTCGTAGCGATGGTCGCCCGCGGTCATGCCGCCGCCACGCCCGTCGTCCGCCGCGCACCGACCACGACCATCCACCGCCGGCCCGTCACCGACATCGCCCCTTCCCTTCTGCTCGCCGACCACACGTACCGACCGGATTTTTCTACCCGGTCATCCGGCACCCAAACGCCGCGCCGCCGTTCAGGTCCGGCGAGCGTTCAGCCCGAGGAGCGGGGATCGAGCGCGACCTCGATGACCATCCCCGAGTGCTCGTCCCCGCGGACCTCGGCGACGCCGCTGCGCTGTTCGCCGCCCAGGCGCAGCCCGACGCGAGCGCCTGCTTGGAGATTGCGCCACCATTGCTTGCGAGCCGGCCAGCCGACCGGAATCGTCACGCGCTCACCCGCTCGGCGGTAGCCGACGGGAAACGTATAGGCGCGCCCGCTGCGGCGGCCGGTCACGGTGATGAGGGCGAGCTGCCGGCTGACGACGGGGTGAAGTGGGGAACGCAGCAGCAACGCGACGGCGCGGTTGCCGGTGCGGTTCCAGAGCGCAAACGGCGCATGGCCTGCGGGCACGCGCGCACTGTAGCGCGGTGGCCGAGCGTCTCGCCGGTGCGGGGCTCCGGTTACGATCATCGCATGAGGGGTCCGCCGGGTAACGCGAAATGGTCGCTGTGGTCACAGGACTCGATTCTCTGCATCGGCTCGAGGGGCTCGGTCCTGTCGATCGGCTCGATCGGGAGCGTGCTCTCCGTCGGATCGATCATGACCCACGGCTGCGCCTGACCCGCGACGCCGGTGGCGGATCACGCTGAGCTCGGGGTGACGATCCGTCCCGCGACCGACGCGGACAGCGCCGCCGTCGCCGAGATCTGGGAGCGCGGCTGGCGAGACGGTCACCACGGGCACGTCCCGGACGAGCTCGTCACCGTCCGCACTCCCGAGTCCTTCCGCGTGCGGGCGCCAGCGCGCGTCGGTGACACCGTCGTGGCCGTCGTCGACGACGCCATCGCGGGGTTCGTCATGGTGGCCGGCGATGAGGTCGAGCAGGTCTACGTCGCGCGTGCCCACCGAGGGACCGGCGTCGCCGGCATGCTGCTGTCGGCCGCGGAGCAGGCGGTCGCGATCAATGGCCATCAGCGGGCCTGGCTGGCGGTCGTCGACGGAAACGCCCGCGCTCGGCGCTTCTATGAACGGCAGGGCTGGATCGACGACGGACCGGTGGACTATCCGGCGGCGACGGCCGGCGGTGCGCTCCTCGTTCACGCTCACCGGTACGTCAAGCCGGTCGCGTCCGGCACGTAGACGGCCGGGACGGAGTGCGCTCCTGGCGCCGCCTCCGTGGCGCATGCACTGCGCCTTGCACACCGGCGATCGACTGGCATTCCGTTCTGTGCCTGCCTAGTGTTCACCGACAGCGTCGCCGGAGAGACGGCCGAGGATGAAATCGAGCAGCGAGAGTGCAACTCGGAAATGGCTGGCCGTCGGCATCGTGGGTGTCAGCATCCTCGGCATCGTCATCCTGGCGGGGATCGCGATCGCGTTCGCGGGCAGCGCGAACCGCGCCGACACCTCACGGCTGGTGTTCTCCTCTGTGCTGCCGCTCCTCGGCACCTGGGTCGGGACCGTGCTGGCGTTCTACTTCGCCCGGGACAACCTCCAGGCCGCGACCGACAGCACGCTCGCCCTCGCCGGGCTGACCGAGCAGTCGACGCCGGTGACGACCGCGATGATCCGCGCGGTGGACATCGTCGCCTACGATCTCGGAACCAACCAAGCGGTCGACACGGTCGAGCTCGTGGATGTGTACACCGAGATGAGGCAGCTCACGCCGCCGCTCCGGCGGCTGCCCATCCGGAGCGCCACGGGGACGATCCTGTGCGTCATTCACGACGCGACACTCACCGCCTATGCCGAGTCGCTCGGGGTTGCGGCCGCCACCATCGACAAGACGATCGGCGACCTGCTGAGCGTCGATGAGTTCAAGCAACTGGTGAACGCGATCGGCTTCATTCCCGAATCGGCGACCGTCGCGGATGCGCGCGCGAAGATGGGTTCGATCAAGAACTGCAACGACGTGTTCGTCACCGCGAGCGGGAAGCGCGACGAACGGGCAACGGGCTGGTTCACCAACACCCTCCTGGCGGGCATCCAGTAACCGAGATCAGCCGCCGGCCCCGGTCGCCGAGGGGCGGCGCGCGCGCCGCGCCCGTTCGTAGGAGAGCCGGAACAGCTCGATCGCGTCCGGTACACCGTCAGGCCCGTCGATCGCGACGGTGATCCACCCGGAGTCGGGAAGCACGTGGTGGGGCCTCGCGCGGCCCTCGGCGATCAGCTCGTCGCGCACGCGGCGCGGGAACGGAAGGTCGGCGATCCGGTCGCCGTGCAGATGCCCGAGCTCGCGTCGGCCGAGGCGAAACTCGACGCCGCCGAAGCGGTGCGGCCCGGCCTCGACGCCCGGCCAGGCGGCGACCGTCCGCGTGATCTGCTCGGCGACGGCGATGCCCTGATCGTGCGCGGGATCGCGATCAGCGCTGCGCTCGGGCAGGGCCTTCTCCAGCCAGTGGTCGGCGAACGGCTCGTCGTTGAACGCGGGCACCTCGAACCAGCCGGCGGAGCGGTACAGCGACAGCGCTTCGGCCAGGACGGCGCTGGTCTCGATGTGCGCGACCCGTGCCCCGCCATCGGCCGCGCACGCCTCGAGGGTGTCGAGCAGCCGGCGGCCGAGCCCGAGGCCACGGGCGGCCGGGGCGATCCACATCCGCTTGATCTCCGCCGGCGCGTCACGGTGGTGCTTGACCGCACCGCAGCCGACCGCCTCGCCCTGCAGGTACACGACGAAGAAGGCGCCGGCCGGCGGGCGGACCTCGTGCGGCAGGGCGGTGGCGCCGACCGACGGGTCAAAGCCGCGTCGCGACCGGCGGTTGAGCTCGGCGACGTACTCGCCGAGGCAGCGCCGCGCATCGGCGTGCTCGGGATCCACCGGAGTGATCCTGGCGGCGGCGGCGAGCGAGCTCATCGGCTACGTCTGGAGCGTAGACCACACGTGGGCGTCGATCACCCCGGCCGCGCCATGCAGGTGTGATCGACCGGACAGCCGAACAGGTAGCTGCCCGCGGTGCCGGCGAGCGTCGCGCGGGCCCTGTCGAGCATCCGCGGCAGCCACGCATAACCCTCTAGCTCGGCATCCATCGGACGCGGCGTCGCGGTGAGGAGATCCGGAGCGGCGGGCGCGGTCATCGCGCCACCGCGACGAACTCGGGCTGGTCCAGCACGCGCAGCCAGGTCCCGTCGGGCTGGCGGCGGACGACCTGGGCACGGGCGCCGGCGCCGTCGCGCGGCGCGGTGGCGGTCAGGGCGAGGTCGCCGCTGATCAGCGTCGGCAGCGGCGCCTCGGGGGCGAAGTGGGGTGCGCGGGACAGGACCTGCTCCCACAGGCCGCGGATCGCGTCGCGCCCGACGGTCTGCCGGCCGGGCGGATAGGCCATCACGGCGTCGGGCTCGTACAGGGCGGCGACGCCCTCGGCGTCGCCGGCGTTGGCGCGCGCCACGAACAGGCGCGTGAGGTCCTCCGGGGTGTGGGCTGCATCGGTGCGATGTGTCATGTGATCAAGGTTTCCACCGTCACCCCAGAAGTCAAACAGATGATGGTGATAGGATCCAGAACGAACACGTATGGACTTGCGTCAGCTCGAGTACTTCGTGGCGGTGGCCGAGGAGGCCGGGTTCACCCGGGCGGCGAACCGGGTCCAGATCAGCCAGTCGGGCGTCAGCGCCCAGGTCCGGCGACTCGAGCTCGAGCTCGGGGCGGCGCTGATCGACCGCTCGGGCCGCGCGGCGAGCCTGACTCCGGCGGGGGCGGCGGCATTGGCCCCGGCGCGAGCGGCGCTGGCCGGCGCCGAGGCGGTGCGTCAGGCCGTCGCCGAGGTCAACGGGCTGCTGCGCGGCCGGATCGCGATCGGGATGGTGACGGGCTGCTCGATCACCCCGCTGTTCGACGCGGTCTCGGCGTTTGCCCGGGCGCATCCCGGCGTCGAGCTGGGGCTCGTGGAGGACGCGTCGGATCGTCTCGCCGACCGGGTGCGCGCCGGGCACCTCGACGCCGCGCTGATCGGCGCTGCGGACGACGTGCTGCCGGGGCTGGAATCGATGACGATCGTCTCCGAGCCGCTGGTCGCCGCGGTGCCCACGGGACACCCGCTCGGCGCGCCGCCCGCTCCGGGGAAGGCGCCCGCGGCGACCGCGACGCTCGCTGACGTGGTCGCCCATCCGCTCGTCTGCATGCCGCGCGGGACCGGCGTCCGCGCCACCCTGGATCGCGCCTGCGCGGTCCGGGGGCTGCTCCCGAACGTGACGCTCGAGGCCAGCGCTCCGAGCGCCGTCGCGGATCTCGCCGCCCGAGGTCTCGGCGTCGCCGTGCTCGCCGCGTCGATGGTGGCGGGTCACCGGTCGCTCGCGGCGGTGACGATCGCCGACGTCGACGACGAGTCGATGCTCGTGCTCGTGTGGCGGCCGGATCCTCCCGCCGCCCTGCGCGAGCTGCTGGCGCGGTGCCGGGTCGCGTTCGGCGTGACCGGGTGATGCTGCAGCCCGCCCCGGCGAACCGGCGATCTGTTCGACCCTCATCCCTGGCGACGGCTCAGCGCAGGTGCGGCGGCCAGCGCAGGCCGTCGATCCCCGGCGGCTCGCCGGGCCACACGAGCAGAACCTGACACGGCGCGTGGTCGACGACGAACCGGGCGCGCTTGCCGAGGCTCGGCGGGCCGAGCTCGCTGCGGCCGTCACGTGCCAGCAGCACGAGGTCGACGCCGGCCGCCGCCTCGAGCACCTCGCGCTCGAGGAGGCCGCGGCGCGCGATCAGCTGCGCCGGACGGCCGAGCCGCTCACCAGCGGCCTCCAGCAGCGCCCGGGCCTGCTCGGCGGCGATCTCGCGCAGCGGCGGACCCAGGGTCGGCGGGGGGCGGCGACCGAGCCGGCGGGGGCCGGCGCCGGAGGCGAGCGCCTCGACATCGGCGGCGGCGACGTGCAGCAGGGTCAGCTCGGCGTCGGCGGGCAGCAATGCGACCGCCCGGTCGACGCACGCCTCCCAGGTGCTCTCGGTGATCCAGATCAGCGCGCGCATCAGATGACCTGCAGGCCCAACCATAGTGCGAGCGTCGAGGTGAGCAGCACCGCCGGCACCGTCAGCACGCCGAGGCGGGTGAACTCGGCGATGTCGGTCTCGTGGTCGTGGGCGTGAACGATTCTCCGCCACAGCAGCGTCGCCAGCGAGCCGACGTAGGTGAGGTTGGGCCCGACGTTGACGCCGAGCAGCATCGCCAGCACGGGGCCGGGCCCGGCGGCAGCCGCCGCCGGCAGGACGATCAGGGTCGCAGGCAGGTTGTTGACGAGGTTGGCGACGACCGCGCTCACCCCGGCGACCGCCAGCAGGGCCGGCAGCGAGCTGCCGTGCGGCAGGACGTCGTCGACGACGGTGGACAGGCCGTGACTGCCGGCGGCGCTGACCACGACCCCCAGCCCGAGCACGAACACCAGGAAGGGCGGCTCGGCCGCGCGCACCAGCTCCCGCGGCGAGCGGGGGGTCCGCAGCGTCAGCACGATCGCGCCGGCGGTCGCGATCCACACCGGCGCAACCCCCGCCACCGAGCTGACCGCGAACCCGGCGAGCGTCGCCGCCACGACGGCGAGCGCGAACACCGGCAGATCAAGCGCCCCCTCCTCCTGCGCCGGCGGCCTCGGCGGGCGCTGCAGGTCGGCCTCGAACGAGCGGCTGAGCACGAGCCACTCGATCCCGATCGCGACCACCCACGGCAGCGCCATCAGCGCGCCGAAGCGCGTGAACGACAGACCGCTGGCGCTGAACGCCAGCAGGTTGGTGAGGTTGGAGACCGGCAGCAGCAGCGAGGCGGTGTTGGCCAGATGCGAGCAGGCGTAGACGTGTGGGCGAGGGTTGGACAGCAGCCGCGCGGCGGTCGTGAACACGATCGGGGTCAGCAGGACGATCGTCGCGTCCAGGCTCAGCACCGCCGTCGTCACCGCGGCCACCACGAACACCATCGCCAGCAGCCGGCGCGGCTGCCCGTGAGCGCCACGCGCCATCGCCCGCCCGAGCGCCTCGAATACGCCCGCCGCGCGGCAGCCGTCGGCCAGCACGAGCAGCGCGGCGAGGAAGCCGACCGTCGGTCCGAGCCGACCGAGCGCCGCCCGCGCCGCGCTGAGGCTGATCACGCCGATCGCCACGAGCAGCGCGGCGCCGCCGCCGGCGACCAGCCAATCCGGCGCCCAGCGCCATCTCGCCACCGCCGCCGCCAGGCTCGCCACCAGGACAGCGAGCGCGACCGCCTCGCTCACGGCGGGCCGATCCGTCGATGATGGCGCGCGTCGCCCCCGTTCATCAGTGAGTTCTACCCCGTACCCGCGGCCGTTCACCGCCGCCCACATGAAGGAGGTAGACGCTCGCTCGGGCTCTGAAGGTTATCCCGACGGGTGGTCATCGTCTACGCTCGCGCAGATGGACTCGACGACGGGGCAGCTCCTGATCGCGGGGCCGGGCCTCCTGGATCCGAACTTCTGGCGGACCGTGGTGCTGGTCGTGGAGCATTCCGAGGACGGGGCGCTGGGGCTGGTGCTCAACCGCCCGTCGGAGACGACCGTCGCCGAGGCCGTGTCCGAGCTCTCGCCGCTGCTCGAGCTCGACGAGCCGCTGTTCGTCGGCGGGCCGGTGCAGCCGTCGGCGCTGATCGTGATGGCCGAGTTCGACGACCCGGCCGACGCCGCCCTGATCTCGTTCGAGGACATCGGCGTGCTCCACAGCGGCGCCCAGGGCGAGCCCAGCCCGGAGGTCCGGCGCGCCCGGGCGTTCGCCGGTCACTCCGGATGGGGACCCGGACAGCTCGACGCCGAGCTGTCGCGCGGCGACTGGATCCTGGAGCGGGCAACGCGCGAGGACGCCTTCACCGTCGCGCCGCTGGAGCTGTGGCGGACCGTGCTCACGCGTAAGGGCGGCAGCTACGCGCTCGTCGCGCGGATGCCGACCGACCCATCGGTCAACTGACCCGGCCCGTCCGCCGTGGCGCACGCGCACTCCCATTCGCACTCCCACGCGCACACGCACGTCCCCTCGCGCGAGACCGAGCGGGGGGCGCTGAAGGCCGCGCTCGCGCTGATCGTCGCCTTCATGATCGTCGAGGTCACGGTCGGCGCGCTCGCCTCGTCGCTGGCCCTGCTGTCCGACGCCGCGCACATGCTCACCGACGCGGTCGCGCTCGCCATGTCGCTGGCCGCGGCGAGACTCGCCGCGCGCCCGGCGAGCGGCGCGATGACCTACGGCCTCGGCCGGGCCGAGATCCTCAGCGCGCAGGCCAACGGGACGACGCTGCTCGTGCTGTCGGTGCTGATCGTGATCGACGCCGTCCGGCGGTTGATCGCGCCGACCGACGTGCGCGGGCTGCCGGTGCTGATCGTCGCGCTGGCCGGAGTGCTGGTCAACCTCGCTGCGGCGGCGATCCTCGCCCGCGGCGCCGGCGCGACGCGCAGCCTCAATGTCGAGGGCTCCTACCGCCACATCCTCACCGACCTCTATGGCTTCATCGCGACCGCGGTCGCCGCCGGGGTGATCCTCGCCACCGGCTTTCGCCGCGCCGACCCGCTCGCCTCGCTGGTGATCGCGGGGCTGCTGCTGCACGCCGCCTACGGGCTGCTGATGGCCTCCGGCCGCGTGTTCATGGAGGCCGCGCCGGCCGGCCTCGATCCCGCCCAGATCGGACAGGCGCTGGCCGGACAGCTGGGCGTGGTGGAGGTCCACGACCTCCACGTATGGGAGGTCACGTCGGGCTTTCCGGCGCTGTCGGCACACGTCGTCGTCCGCGCCGGCGACGACTGCCACGAGCGCCGCCGCGTGCTGCAGGCGCTCGTGCACGACCGCTTCGGGATCGATCACACCACGCTGCAGGTCGACCACGAGGCGGCTGCGCAGCCGCCGCTGCAGATCGAGCTTCCCGGCCGCGAGTAGACTGCCCGCCCGATGAAGGTGGTCAAGCCCGGACCCGACCGTGACGTCCCCCGCGGCGTCGTCGGAGGCGCCGAGATCTCACAGGCGACCGCCGGCGCGCTCAACATCTACATGGCGCGGTTCCGGGTGCCGCCCGGCGCGCGCTCGCGCCCGCACTACCACGAGGGCTGCGAGAGCGCCGTCTACATGCTGTCGGGCGGCCTGCGGGTGAAATGGGGGGATCACCTGGAGAAGTCGTTCGAGCTCGAGCCCGGTGACATGGTGTACGTGCCGCCGCGCGAGACCCACGTGCTGGAGAACACGTCGGACTCCGAGCCCGCCGACTACGTCGTCGCCCGTGACTCGCCCCACGAGGATGCGGTGATCGTCCCGTGGGCGGAGGACGACGGGTGAACCACGCCACCGCGTTCCTGCCAGGAGCCGGTGGCAGGGCGATCTTCTGGCAGTCCTGGACCCCGGACGCGACCGCGCGGGCCGTCGTCGTGATCGTCCACGGCGCCGGCGAGCACAGCGATCGCTACGCGCACGTCGCCGTCCGGCTCGTCGCCGACGGCTATGCCGTGTACGCGCCCGATCACCGCGGCCACGGGCGCTCGGAGGGGTCGCGCGCGCTGATCGACCGGATCGACAATGCCGTCGCCGACCTCGACCGCCTCGTGCTCACCGCCGCCGAGCGCCACCCCGAGGCGGCGGCGTTCATGCTCGCCCACAGCATGGGCGCGACGATCGCGCTCCGCTACGCGCTCGCCCATCAGGACCGCCTCAGCGGACTCGTCCTGACCGGCGCGCTGGCCGCGCTCGACGCGGCCCCCGCGCCCGTCCGGCTGGCCGGCCGGCTGCTGTCGGCCGTCGCCCCGCAACTGCCGCTGATCTCCGTCGACTCGACGCTGGTCAGCCGCGAGCCGTCGGTGGTGACCGCCTACCAGCGCGACCCGCTCGTCCATCACGGCAAGCTCCCGGCGCGGACGGTGGCCGAGCTGGCGCGCGCCGTCGAGGCGTTCCCGTCAGCGGTCGCGGCGATCAGGCTGCCGGCGCTGATCCTCTACGGGACCGCCGACCAGCTGTGCCCACCCGCCGGCAGCGAGATGCTGGCCCGGCGGATCGGCGGCGCCGACACGACGCTGAAGGCCTACGAGGGCCTGTTCCACGAGATCCTCAACGAGCCCGAGCGCGACGCGGTGCTCGATGAGATCTGCGCCTGGCTGTCGGCGCGGACGTCGCCGGCCGGCCGCGCTGCGGCGGGCTCGAGCACCTCGTAGCGCCCGTCGTCGAGGACGATCACGCCGCCTCCGACGAGCCACTCGCAGGCCCGGGCGGGGCCGGTCAGCAGCGCCGCCTTGGCCAGCGCCTCGGCCCGCGCGGCGGTCGGCGCCAGCGCGGTGGCCTGCACGACGCCGGTGAACGCCGGGTTCCCGGAGGCGGGATCGAGCAGATGGTGGGCCGGGCGTCCGCCCACTCCCAGCCAGCTGCGCCGGCCGATGCCGCTGGTGGCGACGGCGCCCGCCGACAGCGACACGGAGTGCAGCGTCGCGCCGTCAAACGGTCCCGCCACCGCGACGGTGCGCCGCACGCCGGCGCGGCCGCCGACCCGCAGGTCGCCGGCGCAGTCGATCGCGTAGGCGTCGAAATCCTCGAGCAGGGCGGCGAGCTCGTCGGCGAACACGCCCTTGGCGATGCCGCCGGGATCCAGCCGGATCCCCGGTGGCCGCGCGACGGTCCCGCGGCGCCCGTCGACCGTGACCGCGCGCCACCGCGCCGCGGGGCTGGGCGACGCCGGCGTCCGGGGCGGAGCCAGCGACAGCGCGACCGGCAGCGGGATGCCGTCGCCCTCCCGGTGCGCGGCATAGCCGGCCCGCTCGATCGCGTCGGCCATCGTCGCGTCGACCAGACCGTCGGTCTCGCGGGCCGCGGCGAGCGCCGCCTCGATCACCCGGCGCATCAGCGGGCTGACCGGGACCTCGGCGCGCGGGTCGCGGTTGAGCCGCGACACCTCGCTGTCGGCCTGAAACCGCGAGAAGCGCCCGTGCCATTCGCGCAGCGCCCGCTTGGCCATCGCCGCGGCCGCCGCCGCGTCGGCGGGGCGCGCGGCGTCGGCGACGATCACCGTGCACTCGCCGCCGAAGCAGGGAAACGTGTGGCGATGCTCGGTCGCCGGCGCCCGCGGCGTCACCCGGTAGCGGCGCGCGCTCATGACTGGCCGCTGGTGACCGGGGTCACGCTCGCGCTCGAGGACGAGCCGGTGCTGCTGCTCGTCGCCGCGGCGCTCGTGGTCGGCGTGCTGGTGGTGGTCGTGGCCGGAGTGCTCGTGCTCGTCGTCGTCCGCGACGAGGTCGCGGGCGCGCCGGCGGAGGTCGTGGTCGTCGTGCCCGTACCGCTGTTCCCCGACCCGCCCGTGCCCGCGGTCGTGGTCTGCGCGGCGGTCGACTCGGCGACCTTCTCGCGGGCCAGCGCCGGGTCGTGGCCGGTGACGAGGTTGACGGTGATCAGCACCCACATGGCGAGGAACAGGGCCATCGCCCCGCCCACCACCCGGCGGCGGATGACCCGCACGCGCTCCAGGCGCGCCTGTCTGATGGTGTTGGCGTCGTCGGATCTCATGGCGCCAGCATGCGCCGGGCGCGTCTCAATCAGGTGAGGACACCGTAAGAACGACGTAGGAGGCGATCAGCCGGCCGCGGCGCCGATCAGCCCGAGATCGAACCGGCAGCCGCTCAGGTAACCGCCCGCCGGCGAGACGAGGTAGCAGACGAGCTCGGCGATCTGCGCCGCGGTGGTGGCCGGCCCGGGGGCGATCGCGACGGCGGTGATCGCGAACCGCGCCCACTCCACCGACAGCGTGCGGGCGAGGTTCTCCAGCCCGGCGCGGGCGGCCTCGGCATGCGGGCCGGCGTCGCGCCACGGGGCCACGAACACGATCCGCGCCGGCTCCTGTGCCTCGATCAGCGCGCCCGTGGCGAGCGCGTGGGCGGCGCGCCAGGACAGCTCCAGCGCGTCGCTCAGACCCGCCGGGCCGCCGGCGGCGAACGGCTCGCCGGCGCCGATCACCGCCGCGGTCAGCGGAGCGCGCTCGCGGGCCCACGCCGCCGCCGCGTCCTCGTCGGACAGCACGTCGCCGGCAAGGTGGTCCACCCACGCCCCGAGCGACCGCAGCTGCTCAAGGATCGCCACGCCACCCCCACCCGCGATCGCGACCCGGCGACCGACCAGGAGGTCGTCGCGAAACGTCACGGCGCGATCGAGCGACGGCGGCGGCCGGGGGCTCGCCCGGCGGACAGCTCGGAGTGCAGCGCGCGGATCTGCTCGAGGATCTCGGTGGCGACCTCCTGCTGGCGCTCGCGCGAGGGCTCGTGGACGGTCTCGAAGTGGATCGGCTCGCCGTAGGCGACCGTCACCCGCGGGAACCGCAGTCGCTTCCAGTTGCGCACCTGGTAGGACCCGAGGATCGCCACCGGCACGACGGTCGCGCCGGACTCGAGCGCCATCCGGCCGATTCCCGGCCTGGCCTCGTCGGCCAGCCGGCCGTTGCGCGAGCGCGTCCCCTCGCAGTACATGCCGATCGCGCCGCCGCGCCGGAGGATCGCGAACGAGCTGATGAACGCGTCCTCGTCCTGGCTGCCGCGGCGCACCGGGAACACGCCGCCGTGGCTGAAGATGTAGGTGAGCACGCCGCCGTGGCGGAACAGCTGGGACTTGGCCATGAACTGGATCCGCCGCCGGATGAAGGCCGCCGCGAAGAAGTGGTCCATGAACGACGCGTGGTTGGGCGCCAGGATCAGCGGGCCGGACGCCGGCACGTTCTCGGCGCCGATCGACGACGCCCGGTAGGTGACCAGCGCGTGCGCCAGCGTGGTGAGCCGGACGGCCTCGTACACCCGGGCCTCGGGCTCGCCGGAGCGCACGCGCTCGTGGTACTCGTCGAAGTACGCCTGGGGACGCTCGTCGCGGTAGCGCTGCGGTTTGATCTCGACGTCGGCCATCTGGCGCCGAGTGATACCACTACGACCGCATTCGCTGCGCGAAGGCCCCCAGCCCGGCGCTCCATCCGCCGGGCGAGCCGACGGCGGCGGCCATGCCCTCCCAGCCCGCGCCGTGGCGCTCGAGCCGGCGGTGCTCGAGCTCGACGCGGGTCCGCATGGGGCTCTCGGCGATGAACCGCACCTCGACCTCGCTCGTGCGCTCGGGGTCGGTCTCGATCTGCCACTGCGCGTTGATGTCCCAGCTGAACACGACCCGATCGGGCGGCTCGTAGGCGAGCACGCGCGCCCACCGGCACTCGCTGCCGTCGACCCCGCGGTCGTAGACGTGGCCGCCGACACGGGGCTCGAACACCATCTCGGCGAGCTCCGCCTCGAGGACGTGGTGATCGGCGGGCCACCACGTGCCGATGCCGGCGGTGAACACCGTGAACGCGCGGTCGGCGGCTGCCTCGACGACGATCGAGCTGCGCACCGGGGTGACTGTGGACTGTGTGCTCATCGGCTCTCCTGCGATTGTCGTTGCACGGCGGCCTTGAACGCCGTCAGGGCGTGACTCCAGAACCGGTCCAGATAGGAGCGGAGCTCCCCCACTCCGATCGGATCCAGCTCATAGATGCGACGAGTGCCGGCCGGGCGCACCCGGACGAGCTGGGCATCGCGGAGCACCTTCAGGTGCTGGGAGACCGCCGGGCGGCTGACCGGGAGGCCGTCGGCGAGCTCGCCCACCGATCGTGGCCTGACCGCCACCCGCTCGAAGATCTCGCGCCGGGTGGGGTCACCGAGCGCGGCGAAGCCGGTGCTGGGGATGCTCGGATACGCGTAAGCAGGCACTTACGGTAAGTGTATGCTTACGGCCAGGGAGCGTCAAGCGCTTCAGGCGACGCCCCGCGTCGGTGTCAGGCGACGCCGGCGAGGACCGCCGGCCGATCGCCGCCGGGCTCGTGGTCGACGGGCGCGCCGCCGCGCTCAAAGGCGTCGATGACGGTCGCCAGGCGGGCGCGGTCGGCGGCGCTGAGGTGGCCGAAGGCGACGCCGACGTGCCCGCCGGCGCGCCGCACCGCGGCGGCGCTGCAGCGCACCGGAGCGGAGCCGCCGGGGAGGTGCAGGGTGATGTGCCACGGGCCGTCGCCGAGCCCCGGACGGGACTCCAGCAGCGCGCCGCTGACGCTCAGATCGACGGTCATCGTCTCGACCGCCGGCGCCGATCCGTCGTCGGACTCGAGCACCGCGCGCACGGCCGCGTGCAGCTCCACGCGCGTGGCAGCGCGCCGCTCGGCGATCGCCACCAGGCGCTCGGTGGCGGCGGCCAGCGTCGCGCCGCTCTGCTCGGTGGCGGCCCGCTGGGCGGCGACCGTCTCGTCGATCCGTCGCGTCGCCTCGCCGACGGACGCCAGCGTCGTGCTCGTCTGCTCGATCGATGCCGCCACGCCGGCGCTCTGCGTGGTGACGTTGCCGATGTGCTCGAGCACCCGCCCCGCGGCGCCGCTGGCGGCTTCGGCGAGCTCGCCGACCTCGTGGGCGACGACCGCGAAGCCACGTCCATGCTCGCCGGCGCGGGCCGCCTCGATCGCGGCGTTGAGCGCGAGCAGCCGGGTCTGGTCGGCGACGGTGGAGATCTCGCGGACGACCGCCTCGGCGGCCGAGGTGGTCTCCCGCAGCGAGGCGCTGCGGCCGACCGCCTCCCTCACCCGCTCCAGCGCGTCGGCGGCGGCCTGCAGCGCATCGCGCGCGCTGGCCTCGATCGTGTCGCTGCCGCTCGAGAGCACATCCAGCGTGGAGTCGATCTGCTCGAGCGCCTCGCGGGCGTCGGCAGCGCTCGCCCGCCGCGCCTCGGTCGCCGCTTCGTCGGTGGCGCGCTGGGCCTCGGCGGCGGCCAGCTCGCGCGCGGTCTGCGCCTCGCGGGCCGCCTGCTCGCGTTGCTCGCGGGCCTCCAGGGCGGCCTGCTCGCGCTCGCGCTGCTCGCGGACTTCGCTGTCCAGGCGCGCGGCCTCGGCGGCGGCGCGCTCGTCGGCCATCGCCTCGCTTACCCGCTGGGCCTCGTGCTCGCGCTCGGTCATCGCGTCGAGCAGTTCGTTGACGCTGGTGGCCAGCACGGCCAGCTCGCGGGCGGGCGGCGTGACGCGACCGCCACCGGCCGCGGCGGCGCGCACCGCGCGCACGAACGCTCGATTGCGTCGCTCCCGGCCGAAGCGCTGGGCGAGGATGCTGATCGCCAGCAGGGCGATCCCCAGGACGCCGATGATCTCGGCGCTCGTGTCGGCGCTGTCGAGCGCCGCCACGTGGACCGGGCGCCCGAATACGACCTCGAGCACGAGCGTCGGACCGCCGCCGATCGACGGCACGCCGACCAGCAGATCCATCCGGCGCTCGCCGACGGCCTGTGTCTGGACGCGCAGGGCCCCGAGCGAGCTCACCAGCCGCGTCGTCGGTCCGCTCAGCGCGCTCCCGGCCAGGCTCAGGTTCAGGCCGGCCCGCCGGCCGAGCGCGGCGGTTCCGCCGGCGCTGAGCGACTTCAGCGCGACCAGGGTGCCCGCCGGCGGCCCGCTGCCGTCGGTGTGGACGACCGGCGCCGAGCAGAACAGATAGAACGCCCCGTCGGCGTCGAGCACGCCGCAGGTGCCCTTCGGATCCAGGGCCGCCGGCCGGGCGAGCGCCGCGGCGAGCCCCGGCGACGCCGTCACGTAGCGTGCGGCGTCTCCGATCGTGCCGCCGGCGACGAGCGCGCCGGAGCGATCGAGCAGGGCGATCGCGGCGAATCCGAAGCTGTCGCGCATCTGCTGTGGCGGCAGCAGAGTCGCGAGCTGGCCCGGCTGATGCTGGGTGATGACGTCGTAGGCGTCGTCCCATTGGGAGTTGGTGAGCACGAAGCTGCTGATCAGCGACGCCTCATAGCCGAGGCTGGTGCGGACGCGGGC